>CAYRTG010000013.1:0-32625 GCA_964427365.1 uncultured Ruminococcus sp.
GTTACTTCTCTTTTTTATTGGTTCACATCATTTTAACACATACATATTACAAATTAAGATCACATCAAATCAATTATATACATACAAATTCTTTTGCTATTTTAATACTAAAATATATTTATAGTATCATGGACAAAAATCCAAAAATTAAATAATAACTACATTCTGATTTCCTAATTATATTAAAACCGATTAAATAAACACCTTTAACCTTTATATTTATATTTAAATAAAAAGTTTGCACAAATCAAACGTCAACAATACAAAAAATCTGAGGCTGAATGAGTTCAGCCTCAGATTAATTAATAATTTTCACATAAATAATCATTGATTATTGGTATATGTGTTCTTGCTATATTTAACTCTTTAATTTCTTCTTTTGTAAAAAATCTTAATTCTTTTGATTCTTCGCTACAATGCAATTCCGGAAATGTTTCTAATCTCACTAAATACACCACAGTAATAATTCTAACAACATTCCCATCTGGGTATGACGCAATTCGTGTTGGATCATCATAAATCTTACAATACTCCATATCCCGTTCAGTAAGAACAATTCCTGTTTCCTCGTAAGTTTCTCTAATAGCACCTTGAACTAACTTTTCGTTAATTAATAAACCTCCTCCGATTACCGCCCATGTGTCACTATCCTGTCTTCTTTCTAAAAGCAATCTTCCGTCATGCAATATTAATACAGATGTTCCAATATGATTGGGCTTATTGGGTGTGGGAGCTGCACTATCATTATAATAAAACTTTGTTTTCATATTTACCTCTCAGATACTTAATGATTTTATTATCACCCTATAATGGGTGGTAACAGTCTAAGATTTTAACGGTTTCAAATTCAAGTTTATATACAAGTTACAGTATAAACTTTTCAATAACCTCTGCAATGCCGTCGTTATCGCAGTCGTTTTCTGTTACATAGTCTGCAACAGCCTTTAAAGACTCCTCGGCATTTGCCATAGCTACACCAAGCCCTGCCATTTTCACCATTGAAATGTCATTAAAGCTGTCACCGCAGGCTATAACTTCACTCATATCAATTCCAATATGGCGGCACAATGCCTTTAGTCCCAAGCCTTTGCTGATACCCTTTGGCATAACCTCAAGAAACCAAGGTGCCGACAAGTATATATCAATGTCCTTGCCGAACTTTTTAATTAAGCTTTTTTCTATTTCCGTAAGCACCCGATTTTCTCCTGCAACCAAAAGCTTATGAACATCAAAATCAACAAACTCTGCAATATCATCAACTAAATTCAAGGGCAAGCCTATAACTTCAGACTCAATTTTTGTGTATTTATTTACCTTTTTGTCTGCGTAAATTACATCACCCTTATGAACCATTGTAGTTACATTGTAATGCTTGAATACTTCATATACAGGCTTAATATACTTCCTGTCAAGGTAGGTTTTTTCAATAATCTCACCCTTTGAATTAAAAATTGCACCGCCGTTAAATCCCATATAATAGCCTCCATTTTCAAGGACCTTAAGCTGTTGTGCATAAGGTTTTACACCGTAAGGCAATCTGCCTGAAGCTATAACCACTTTAAATCCCTTTTTCTGAGCTTCTATTAATACTTCCTTAGTTTTAGGGGTGATTTCCTTGTTGCGGTTCAACAGAGTATCGTCAATATCAACAGAAATCAGCTTATATTTCATAGGTTATTCCATTCCTTTATTTTACCTTATCAATATTGTTTCCTATAACTGTACCAATATATCATAATAAGTTATTGTTTTCAAGCAACCTATAGGATGCACATTTTGAGAAGATAATATTATATAATTTACCATTTCTCTGCCCGACCGGATTTGTATTCCGCCTTTGGCGGAGTTATGACTCACCTGAAAAGGGAGGTGAGATTTTACAGGCAAAAAGGCTGCACCTAACGGAGCAGCCTTAATCACAAATATTATGCTGAATATTAATTATACGCAGCCCTGAGCCTTCATAGCTTCAGCAACCTTTAGGAATCCTGCAATGTTAGCACCTGCCATATAGTTGCCCGGCATACCGTATTCCTTAGAAGCCTCATCACAAGACTTAAAGATTTCTTTCATAATGTTCTGAAGTCTGCCGTCAACATCTTCAAATGTCCATGAAAGTCTTTCAGAGTTCTGGCTCATCTCAAGACCTGATACTGCAACGCCGCCGGCATTAGCAGCCTTAGCAGGGCCGTAAAGCATATTATTAGCAAAGTAAACATCAATAGCTTCCGGAGTAGAAGGCATATTAGCGCCCTCAGCGACAGCAAAACAGCCGTTAGCCGCAAGAGCTTTAGCTGACTCCTCGTTGATTTCGTTCTGAGTTGCACAAGGCAGAGCAATATCACAAGAAATTGTCCAAATACCGCTGCATCCCTCTGTATAAACTGCATCAGGATGAGTGTTAACATATTCCTTAATTCTCTTTCTCTCAACTTCCTTAAGCTGTTTTACACAATCAAGGTCAATACCGTTCTTATCATATATGTAGCCGTTTGAGTCCGAAAGTGCAACTACCTTTGCACCAAGCTGTGTAGCTTTCTGTGTAGCATAAATAGCAACGTTACCTGACCCTGAGATAACAACTGTTTTGCCATCAAAGCTCTTACCGTTAGCCTTTAACATTTCATTTGTAAAGTAGCAAAGTCCATAGCCTGTAGCCTCCGTACGAGCAAGTGAACCGCCGAATGTAAGGCCTTTTCCTGTAAGAACTCCTGTAAATTCATTGCGAATTCTCTTATACTGACCAAACATATAGCCGATTTCTCTGGCACCGGTACCGATGTCACCGGCAGGAACGTCTGTGTCAGGACCAATGTGCTTGCAAAGCTCTGTCATAAAGCTCTGGCAGAAACGCATAACTTCGCCGTCACTCTTGCCTTTAGGGTCAAAGTCAGAGCCACCCTTTCCTCCGCCCATAGGGAGTGTTGTAAGACTGTTCTTGAAAATCTGCTCAAAACCAAGGAATTTAATAATTCCAAGATATACTGATGGGTGAAGTCTGATACCACCCTTATATGGACCGATTGCAGAATTGAACTGAATTCTGAAACCACGGTTTACCTGAACCTTGCCCTTGTCGTCAACCCAAGGTACACGGAATATAATCTGTCTTTCAGGCTCAACGATTCTTTCAAATACACCTGCCTCAATTAAGTCAGGTCTTTTTTCAGCAACAGGCTCTAAAGAAATGAAAACCTCTGTTACTGCCTGAATGAACTCAGGCTCACCTGCGTTACGTTTTTTTACTGTTTCCAGTAAGTCAATAAGATATTGATTTTTTAATGCCATAATGATTCCTCCATCCTTTTTAATTTAAATAGTCTTAGGGCTATTAATTAGCGCCCTCTAACTATAACATACTTTCCATAAAAACGCAAGAAAATTTAAAAAAATTTCATAATTTGATTAAAAATGCAATTTTGTGGCTGTATTTTGAATGTTTTAAATGAATTTATTGCAAAATTTGTGGTATTTTGACAAATCTAAAACAATTCAGACACTTAATAAACAATATTTAAAGCTCCCTCATTTCTGTGGGAGCTTAGTGTTGTCATCTCATTTCTTCTTGGTCGGCCATACATTTTACAAGTACGGCTTTTTGAGCATGAAGACGGTTTTCGGCTTCTTCAAAAATTTCATTTGAGTGAGCTTCCATTATTTCTTCTGTAATTTCCTCACCACGGTGAGCAGGCAAGCAATGAAGTACCATACAATCAGGATTTGTCTCAGACATAAGTTCAGCATTAACCTGATAATCCTTAAATACAGCTTCACGGATTTTCTTTTCTTCCTCCTGACCCATTGAAGCCCAAACATCAGTATACACTACGTCTGCACCCTTTGCAGCATCAAGAGGATTTCTGCAAAGCCCAAACCTGCCGTCAGCACCGTACTTCTCGGCAAATTCAAGAATATGCTGCGGTGGGTCATATCCTTCAGGGCAAGCCACAAAAATGCTCATACCTGTTGAAAGCGCACCAACAATTAATGAATTCATCATATTGTTGCCGTCACCTATAAAGCACATTTTAAGTCCATCAAGTTTACCCTTGAACTCACGAATTGTCATTAAGTCTGCAAGAACCTGACAAGGGTGGCAATAATCGGTAAGTCCGTTAATAATGGGGATAGAGCCGTATTTTGCAAGAGATTCAACCTCTTTCTGCTCAAAGGTACGAATCATAATGCCGTCAATAAAACGAGAAAGAACTCTTGCTGTGTCCTGAACAGGCTCACCTCTGCCAATCTGTAAATCGTTTGATGATAAAAACAGCGGATAGCCACCGAGCTGTGTCATACCAACCTCAAAGGAAACACGTGTACGAGTGGAGCTTTTCTCAAAAATCATACCCAGTGTTTTACCTTTTAAAATCTTATGTTCAATGCCGTGTTTCTGCTCATATTTTAACTGGTCTGCAAGATTAAGACAATCAATAATTTCTTCTGTTGTCCAATCTTCAAGTTTAAGTAAATGTTTCATTATTGTTCCTCCATAAGTGTTTTTTCTAAAATTCCAACTGCTTCGTCAATTTCATTATAACTAATATTAAGTGGTGGTAACATACGCAAAAGAGATTTTGCCGTAATAATCATCAGTCCGTTTTCAACGCATTTTACTGCTATTTGATGAGCGTCTCCCTTTTCAATCTCGATGCCAATCATAAGTCCCAGATTACGAACTGATTTAACTCCATTTATTTTAAGAAGCTTTTCCTTTAAATACTTACCTTTTTTATTTACTTCATTTAAAAATCTTTCATTAGCAACTACTGACAATATGTAATTAGCTCCTGCACATACTACAGGATTGCCACCAAAAGTTGTTCCGTGAGTTGAGGGCTGCATAACATCTTCAAGTTTTTCGATACACAAACACGCACCTATGGGAAGTCCTCCGCCAAGTCCCTTCGCTACGGTTATAACATCAGGAACAATGTCAAAGTTTTCATAACAGAAAAGCTTGCCTGTTCTTCCTACACCGGTCTGAACCTCGTCAACAATAAGAATAATATCTTTTTCATCACAAAGTCTGCGAACAGCTTTTACAAAATCCTTATTAAGGATATTAACACCGCCCTCGCCCTGTACACATTCAATTAGTAAAGCACAGGTTTTATCAGTAACCTTAGTCTTTACGCTTTCAATATCATTAACATCTGCAAATGAAAAGCCCTCTGTAAACGGGAAAAAATAGTTGTGAAAACTTTCTTGTCCTGTTGCGGAAAGTGTTGTGACCGTCCTGCCGTGGAAAGAATTTTTAAGAGTAACAATTTCATTTCTGTCTTTGCCGTATTTATCAAAGCTGTATTTTCTTGCCAACTTAATTGCACATTCGTTAGCCTCAGCACCGCTGTTTCCAAAGCAAACCTTAGTAAAGGGTGTAAGTTTGCACAAAGTTTCCGCAAGCTGAGAGGTTTGAGGACTATAAAAATAGTTGCTCATATGCTGAATTGCTGAAGCCTGTTCTGTTACAGCTTTTACCCAGCCGTTATCACAATATCCTAAAGAATTTACACCTATACCTGAACTTACATCAAGGTACTTTTTGCCCTCCTCATCATAAGCATAACAGCCTTTTCCCTCCTTAAGAGCCACATTGTAACGGTTGTAGGTGTGCATTATATAGTTTTTATCCTGATTTTTTGTATTCATTGTTTTCCTTCTTTTTTTCTTCACATTGTTTAAATCGTTGCAACGCTCCGGCAAACCTGCTTGAGATGGAGCTTGCGACAGATTGCAACTGCGATGGGGCCGTTAGCTCCTCAATGTTTCAGCGGGGGACATCATCGCATAAATTATATGAAAAGTCAAATATATCTTCACGTTTTTCAAATCCGAAATTTGCCCAGAATTTTTGACCTGTTATGTTATCCTTATAGCAAAAAATATGGGTTTTTTCTATATTTTCTTCTGTAATTTTTGCTATGGCAGTTGTTGCAAGTCTTTTACCGATATGGTGACGTCTGTACTGTGGAAGTACAGCCATATGGTGAATAAATCCCCGTCTGCCGTCATGTCCTGCAAGAACAGTGCCTACAATCTTACCCTTATCAACTGCAACTTGGCTCATTCCTTTGTTTCGTTTAAGATAACGAGCAATGCTCTCCCTGCTGTCTGCAGAGCTTAATGCACGCTTTGTGGTAATCTGCCACATAGCAAAAACTTCCTCATAATCTTCAATTGTCATAGCACGAATTTCCATATATGCTCCTTGGAAAAGTTTAATAGTACAAATAATTACGAGAATAATCGGAATATCCCTACTGTTCTAAAAATAATCAGTAAAACATAGTTCCAATGCCCTCATCAGAGAACAATTCAAGTAAAATTGAATGTTCAATGCATCCGTCAATAATGTGGGCACGATTTACACCGCTGCGTACTGCTTCAACGCAACAATCAATTTTAGGTATCATACCCCCGCTTATAATCCCCTCTTTCTTAAGCGAGGGTACTTCGCTGACATTAACAACAGAAATCAAACTATCCTCGTCATTAACATCTTTTAAAAGTCCGCGTATGTCAGTCATAAGAATTAACTTTTTAGCACCAAGCTTAGCCGCAATTTTTGAAGCTGCAAGGTCAGCATTAATGTTGTAAACCTCTCCGTTATATCCCCCTGCAATAGTTGAAATTACAGGAATATATCCGTTTTTAATAGAATCCATAATAATCAGAGGATTAACGTGGTCAATCTCTCCCACAAAGCCTAAGTCCTCAGCAGAAGCCAGCTTATTAGCAATAAGCATTTTTCCGTCAAGACCGCAAAGTCCTACTGCACGTCCACCGCTTTGGGACAATTGCTGTACTAAACCTTTATTAACTTTGCCTGCCAGAACCTGCTGAACGATGTCTATAGTTTCCTTGTCAGTAACACGGAGTCCGTTTTTAAACTCACTTTTCTTACCTGTTTTTTTAAGCATTTCGTTAATTTCAGGTCCGCCGCCGTGAACTAATACAACATTAACACCGACCAACTGCATAAGTACAATATCGCTCATAACTGCAGCCTTTAAGTTCTCATTAAGCATAGCATTTCCGCCGTATTTAACAACAACCGTCTGTCCTGAGTATTTTCTTATATAAGGCATTGCCTGAATAAGAACCTTTGCTCTTTTACTGTTATCCATTTACTTCACCTGATTTTAAGTTCTGTAGTCACCGTTTATTTTAACATAATCATAGGTTAAATCGCAACCATATGCTTCTGCATAAGCTGAGCCGTCACCTAGATTTACAAGAATGTTGATTTCTTTTTCAAGAAGTATTTCTTTAGCAATATCCTCGTCAAAGTCAAGTCCGGCACCGTTTTTGCAAACTTGAATAGTACCCTTTGCCGACTTAAATGCAACCTGCACCTTTTTAATATCTGTATCTGCTCCGCTGTAGCCGATTGCACATAGAACACGTCCCCAATTTGCATCAGCACCAAACATAGCCGCTTTCAGCAGGCTTGAACAAATAACGCTTTTTGAAATTTTAACTGCGTCAGCCTTGGTTTTTGCTCCATTGACTGTGCATATTAAAAGCTTTGTTGCTCCCTCACCGTCAGCCGCAAGCTGTTTTGCAAGGGACTTAAAGGCTTCCGTAAGTCCTTTTACGAACTCTTTATAGTCATCGTTTTTCTCGGTTATTTCAGGATTTCCTGCTTTACCGGAAGCCATAATAGCCAGTGTATCGTTTGTTGATGTATCACCGTCAACACTTACCATATTGTAGCTGTCTTCAACTGCCTCCAAAAGTGCAGCCTTAAGCATTTCTGATGAAACTGCCGCATCGGTAGTAATAAAAGAAAGCATAGTACCCATATTAATATGTATCATACCGCTACCCTTTGCCATACCGCCTATTGTAACCTTTTTGCCGCCTAGAGTCATTTCCATAGCCATTTCTTTTTTTACAGTATCAGTAGTCATAATGGCTTCTGCAGCATTTGTGCCTCCCTCTTTTGACAGGGTGTCTTTAAGCATAGCTATGCCTTTTTTAACAGGTTCAATAGGTAAAACCTGACCAATTACACCTGTTGAAGCTACAATAATATCCTCGGTCTTTACTCCAAAGGCTTCTGAGGTAAGCTCACACATTTTAGTGGCTTTTTCATAACCGTCATCATTACAGGTATTTGCGTTGCCTGAATTTACTATAACACCCTGAGCCTTGCCGTTTTTAAGATGCTTTTGTGTAACTAAAATTGCATCTGATTTCACAAGATTTTTTGTAAATACTGCCGCTGCGTTACATAAGGTATCACAATAAATAAAAGCTAAATCACACTTAGTTGTGTTTGAAGCCTTTATTGATGCACACACTCCCTGAGCTGTAAAGCCCAAAGGAGCTGTAACGCCCCCCTCTTTAAAATTATAACTCATAATTAAAATGCAGGAGGTATAATTTCAAGACCTGTTTTTTCATCAAGTCCGAAAATGATATTCATATTCTGAATAGCCTGTCCCGCTGCTCCTTTTACCATATTATCTATTGCACCGCAAGCAATGAGTTTGTTTGCGCGTTTGTCAAAGTGAATTGAAACATCACAGAAGTTTGAATAGCGAACATTGTGAATATCTGCACATTGACCCTCATCAAGAAGTCTTATAAAATACTCATCTTTGTAGTATTCCTCATAGGCTTTCCTGATTTGCTCATATGTTACACCTTCCTTAACATCTGCATATACAGTTGCAAGAATACCTCTGTTTACAGGTATAATATGAGGTACAAATGTAACAGTAATATCTTCACCGCTTAGCTTTGAAAGGGTTTGCTCAATTTCAGGCGTATGTCTGTGAGAAGCTACCTTGTATGGGTGAAAACCTTCGTTAAGTTCGGGAAAATGATTGCCTTGAGAAAGCTTTCTGCCTGCACCTGTTACACCGCTTTTGCAGTCACAGATGATGCCCTTTGTTTCAACAAGTCCGTTAACAATTGCAGGTGCAATTGCCAGAGGTGAACAGGTTGTGTAACAGCCCGGATTAGCCACAAGTTTTTTGCCTTTAATTTTATCTCTGAAAAATTCAGGCAATCCGTAGACAGCTTCCTTGTGCAAGTCTTTATCGAGAAATTCCCCCTGATACCACTCTTTGTATTTCTCTTCGCTTTCAAGACGGAAGTCAGCACCCAAGTCAATAAATGCCTTACCCTTTTTGATACATTCCGCCCCCAACGCCTGTGAAAGTCCGTGGGGAAGTGCTGCAAAAACAACATCGCTTTCCTCCACAACAGCAGACTGATCTTTACATACCATATCGTTTAAAAATTTATATGATGGATAAACGTCGCTTAGTTTCTTTCCCTGAAAGGAAACGGAGCTTATTGCAACAACCTGTGCCTGTGGGTGACTTGTAATAAGCCTCACAAGCTCTGCGCCTGCATAGCCTGTTGCTCCAACTATTCCAGCTTTAATCATAATTCCTATCAATCCTTATTCATTAAATCCTTAATTCTTTTAGCCTGAGCCTTTACGTTTTCAGGAGCAGGACCGCCAAAAGCCTTACGCTCCATTGTGCAACGCTCAAGAGAAATTGCATTATAAACGTCTTCAGTAAACACATCGCAAACCTTTTTGTATTCATCAAGAGGCAGATTCTCCAAATCTGTACCTAACTCTATGCAGCGTGCTACCAGCTCACCTGTAGCTTTGTAAGCGTCTCTAAAAGGAATGCCTTTCTTTGTAAGCCAGTCTGCACAGTCAGTTGCATTAATAAATCCACCGGCAGCAGCTTTACGCATATTTTCGCTGATAACATTCATTGTATCAAGCATTGGAGTGAAAGCTGTCAGGCACATTTTTACAGTATCAACTGCATCAAAAATAGCTTCCTTATCCTCCTGCATATCTTTGTTATAAGCAAGGGATATTCCTTTCATAATAGTGAGTAATGTCATATTGTCGCCGAATACTCGACCACTTTTGCCACGGACAAGTTCTGCAATATCAGGGTTCTTTTTCTGGGGCATAATTGAAGATCCTGTTGAAAATGCGTCATCAAGCTCAACAAACTTAAATTCCCAGCTGCACCACATAATTATTTCCTCAGAAAAGCGGCTTAAATGAATCATTATAATTGAAAGACAGCTTGCAAATTCTATACAGTAATCCCTGTCTGAAACACCGTCTAGGGAGTTGTTTGTAATTCTGTCAAAGCCCAAAAGCTCTTTTGTAATATTTCTGTCAATGGGATAGGTTGTACCTGCTAAAGCACAGGAACCCAAAGGCATTTCGTCCATACGCTTGCAGCAGTCGTCAAGTCGTTTTATGTCACGCAAAAACATTTCACCATACGCTAAAAGATGATGCCCAAAAGTAATAGGTTGAGCGCGCTGTAGGTGGGTATATCCCGGCATAACAGTTTCGCTGTATTTTTCAGCTTTGTCTGCAATAACCTTTAAAAGATCCTCAAGCATTTTCTTAACATTAGCAACTTCTCTTTTTAAATACAGCTTAATGTCAAGAGCAACCTGATCGTTACGGCTTCTTGAGGTATGAAGTCTTTTGCCGTCTTCACCAATGCGAGAAGTAAGCTCACCCTCAATAAATGTATGTATATCTTCTGCTTCCATATCAATCACAAGCTTACCGCTTTCAATGTCTGCAAGGATTTCCTGAAGACCCTTTTTTATGTTTTCTGCTTCACTTTCTTTGATAATGCCGCATTTTCCAAGCATTGCGGCATGGGCAATACTTCCCTCAATATCCTCCTTGTACATACGGCTGTCAAAGGAAATTGAGCTGTTAAAATCATTAGTTGTTTTAGAAAGTTCCTTTTTAAAACGTCCTTTCCAAAGTTGCATAAAATCACTCCGTAAAAGCACTTAATGGGACAGAGAAAATCCCCCCTGTCCCCATAAGTTAGTAATTAAAATTTAAATATATTATTTGATAAGACCTTTCTTAGCACGAACCTTAATCGGAAGACCAAAAAGGTTAATAAATCCTGCGCTGTCGCTTTGGTTATAAACCTCATCCTCGTCAAATGTTGCAATTTCTTCATCGTAAAGTGAATATGGGCTTGTTACACCTGCGTCAATAATGTTACCCTTGTAAAGTTTTAGCTTAACATCACCTGTAACATATTCCTGAGTGCTGTCGACAAAAGCTGAAAGAGCCTCCCTTAGAGGTGTGTACCATTTACCGTCATATACAAGCTCTGCAAACTTAATTGCAAGAACCGATTTATAGTGCTGAGTATCCTTATCAAGACAGATTTCCTCAAGTTTATTGTGAGCAGCATATAGGATGGTACCGCCCGGAGTTTCATAAACACCACGAGCCTTCATACCAACAAGACGGTTTTCAACAATGTCTGTAATACCGACGCCGTTCTTACCGCCGATTTCGTTGAGCTTAGTTACAATGCTTACAGCGTCCATTTCTTCTCCGTTAATTGACTTAGCTTCACCCTTTTCAAAGTGAATTGTAACGTATTCGGGAATGTCAGGAGCCTGAATTGGGGATACTCCAAGCTCCAAAAATCCTTCCTTTTCGTACATTGGTTCACTTGCAGGATCTTCAAGGTCTAATCCCTCGTGGCTTAAATGCCAAAGGTTCATATCCTTTGAATAGTTAGTTTCTCTGTTTATCTTAAGAGGAATGTTGTGCTTTTCGGCATATTCAATTTCCTGCTCACGGCTCTTGAATTCCCAAGTTCTCCAAGGAGCAATAATCTTCATATCAGGAGCATATGCCTTAATAGCAAGCTCAAAACGCACCTGATCGTTACCCTTGCCTGTACAGCCGTGACAAATTGCGTCAGCTCCCTCTTTAAGAGCAATTTCTACAAGTCTTTTTGCTATAATAGGACGTGCAAAGGAAGTACCTAAAAGATATTTACCCTCATAAACAGCACCTGCTTTAATTGTAGGATAAACATACTCCTCAACAAATTCCTTATTTAAGTCTTCAATGTAAAGCTTAGAGGCACCTGTTGCAATGGCTTTTTCTTCAAGACCTTCAAGCTCGGAAGCCTGTCCCACATTACCTGAAACTGCAATAACCTCGCAATTGTCATAGTTTTCCTTTAACCAAGGAATAATGATTGAAGTGTCAAGACCGCCCGAATATGCTAAAACTACCTTTTTAATCTTTTTGTCTGTCATAATAAAACCTCCGTGTGGCAAATTGTCTTTTTGTTACTCTTAACATTATACTCACAATATACAAAAAATCAAGTGTTTTTTGCATATTTATTCAAATTTTATATTTTTAATAGTTTTAGCTACATTGCTTGTTAAAATTAGGTTAATTTATAATGAAATTACAAATTAATTCACTTTATAAACCTGATTTAAGAAATCTTTTGTAAAAAAAATGTATATTTTTACGTATATTTTGAATAAATATTCATTGTGTTGAATATTATGCTCCTTTGTGATAGAATAATTCATAGTAAAATAAAGTCAAACATATACATTTATATAAAAATATAATATGAAAAGGAATGATATTATGTCAATTTTCAAAGAAATTAAACCGAGTGAAATTACAAATAATCCTTTTGACCTGATCGGCAAGGACTGGGCTTTGGTTACAGCTAAAAACGGTGAAGGCTGTAACACTATGACAGCCTCCTGGGGCGGTGTGGGAATTATGTGGAACAAGCCTGTCGCATTCACATTTATTCGCCCGCAACGCTACACCTTTGACCTTATGGAAAAAGAAGATTTCTATACACTGGGCTTTTTTGATGAGGAATACAGAGATGCTCTGAAATTCTGCGGTTCAAAAAGCGGCAGAGATTATGACAAAGTCAAGGAAACAGGACTTACTCCAAGATACGATGAAGCTGCTCCTTACTTTGAGGAAGCAAAGCTCGTGATTGTTTGCAAAAAGCTCTACGCTCAAGCTCTTAACAGAGAGAGCATTATTGATGACGCTGCTGTTTCACCAACTTATATTGCAGATGATTTTCATAAAATGTACGTTAGCGAAATTGTAAAGGTATTAGTAAAATAAGAGGCAAAATATGAAGATGTTTAAAAAAATTGTATGCCTGCTCCTTGCTGTAATTACTGTTATGGGTGCTTTTTCAGGCTGCGGTCAGGAAAATGCAAAGGAAATAAATCTTAAAGAAATAAATTTCAGTAACGAAGAAGTTTCTCAGATAAAAAAATCTATTGACAAGATTTTGCACAATGAAAATTTCACCGGAACAGCATATGCCAATATAAACAATCAGGAGCTTTATTTTAAATCCTTTGGATACAGCGGACCTGCAAAAAAAGATAAAATAGAAAACAATCATACCTATCAGCTCGGATCTGTTACAAAAATATTTACAGGCTTAGCTGTTATGCAACTTGAAGCGGATAAAAAAATTAAGCTTACTGATAATTTAAGTAAGTATTTTAAAGGTTACAAGTATCTTGATAAAATTACAATTAAAGACCTTTTGGAAATGAAAGCAGGCTTTGGCTCATATTTAGAGAATATAACCAAGGACAAAAAATTTTATAAAAAAATTCAAAAAATGGTAAAGAAAAATCCAAACAACTATAAAATTACCTATAAAATTACAGACCACATTTTAAAAACCGGTCTAAAGTATGATGTTGGGGACTACCACTTTTCAGATACCTGCTACTTTTTGTTAGGCAGAATTGTAAGCCGTTTTTCAAAAAAAGGATTTTTCGGATACCTGAATAAAAACATAATAAAACCATTAAATCTTAAACAGGTTAAACAATTTAACCCTAATCAGATAATTTGGGGATATAATGAAAAAACAAAGAAATGGCTTTTATCTTCAGATATTCCTTTTTTAAATGATTACTATGTAATGTATTCTTCTATGGGTATTATTTCTTCAGCAGAAGATCTAAACACGGTAGTTAATACTATAGTAAGCAGTAAAAATATAAATAAAATTCTGGATACTGACAGCAAATTCAACTACGGCTTTCACATAGAGGAAAATATAATTTATGCAGAAGGCTCTACCACCCTTCACTCAGCTTATGTATATTTTGACACAGAGCGCTTAATAAAGTCTATCGTATTGTCAAACCACACAAATATTAATAATTTTGATATAATTGGCGTATCCATAAGCAATGAAATTAATTCAAAAATTAACGGTATACTGTTAGACACTGCGCAAAGCTGATTTCAAAATAAAGGAAGATAATGAATAAATATTCAGCAGAAATCCGGTGAACTATCCGTTATCAAAAGTCAATGCAAAAAGTGAGAAATGATACAATTTATTTCTCACTTTTTTTGTTGAAATATTCTTTTATTTGTCTGTCGGTTTTTGCTCCGACCCTTACACAAGCATAAAGCCAAAAAAGAACAATAATAAAAATAAAAATTGTTCCTGTTAAAAACCAAAACACATATAATCACCAATACTATTATGTGAAGAGTTCAGGTGATTTATTCACTGTTTTTTTAACCTCCCCGCGATGTAAAATGCAAAGAAAACCAAAATATTTACTGCAACAATTGTTGCTCCTACCGGTACACTTGCAGCTATAGAAATAATTATTCCTGTTAAAGCACAAAATACAGATACTACGGCAGAACAAATTGTTACCCCTTTAAAACTTTTGAAAATTCTCATCGCTGACAAAGCCGGGAAAATCACAAGAGCTGAAACCAACAAGGAGCCTACTAAATTCATTGAAATTACAATGATAACTGCAATAATAACTGCAATTAAAAGATTGTAAAGGCTTGCTTTTGTACCTGTAGCACGAGCAAAGATTTCATCAAAGGTAACCGACAGGATTTTGTTGTAAAATAAAACAAAAACTCCTAAAACCACTGCCGAAAGACCTATTGTGAGCCATACCTCCAAAGGTGTTAATGTTAGAATTGACGTCGACCCAAAAAGAGTACTGCATACATCTCCGGATACATTGCTTGATGTTGAGAAAAGGTGCATTAATAAATAGCCTATTGCCAATGCCCCTACAGAAATCATGGCAATTGCAGCATCACCTTTAATTTTTGTGTTTTGACCTGTACGCAAAAGGAGTATGGCACATATTACTGTTACCGGTAGCACCAAAAGCATATTGCTGCTTATTCCTAAAACAGCGGCAGCTGCCATTGCTCCAAAAGCTACGTGGGATAAGCCGTCACCAATAAAAGAAAATCGCTTAAGAACAAGAATAACTCCTAAAAGTGATGAGCACAATGCTACAAGTACACCTACAATCAGTGCATATTGTACAAAGGGATATTGAAGATACATAAATAACTTGTCAAACATTTACATACCCTCCCTTTTATCAATAAAGACCTTATAGAATTTTGTTTTCTGATACTCTTTATTTTCAGCAAAAAATGTACTGTCACCAATATGTAAAATGTGGGAAGAATACTTAACGGCAGCCTGAATATCGTGAGTAATCATAATTATTGTAATATTATACTTACTGTTTAAACCTGCTATTAAGCTATACATTTCTTCTGTAACTGTAGGGTCCAGTCCTGATACAGGCTCATCAAGAAGCAACACCTTCTGAGTTGCACATAAGGCACGGGCTAAAAGCACTCTCTGCTGTTGTCCTCCTGACAAATCACGATAGCTTCTGTTTGCTAAATCTGCAATGCCCATTTTAGCCATATTGTCCTTGGCAAGTTTTTTTTCAGCTTTGCCGTAAAATGGTCTTAAACCTATTCTGCCCTGACAGCCCGTTAAAACAATTTCTTTTACAGAGGCAGGAAAGTCCCTTTGTACAACCGTCTGCTGAGGTAAATAACCTATTTCTTTTGAGTTTAAGCCATCTCCTCTGATTATAGAACCTTTGAATGGACTTATTAAGCCAAGTAATGCTTTCATAAGTGTGGTTTTTCCCGAACCATTTTCACCTACAATGCAAAGATAATCCCCTTGCTCAACAGTAAAGCTAAGATGCTCTATTACTTTTTTGTTTTCATAACCCAGCGTTAAATCATTACACCTGATAAGTGCCATAGGCATCTCCCTCTTAATTCAAAACTTTTTTAAGCACCTTAAAATTACTTTGTACTATACTTAAATAAGTTGCTCCGTTATCTATATCCTGTCTGTTTACAGACTGCATTGAATCCAGAACATAGATTTTCTGGTCTTTGGTTTTTGTATTGGTAATTATGGTTTTCGCCATTTTTCTGTCAGAGGATTCTGTTACCATAACATACCTTAAGTTTTCATCATTTATATTGTCAATCAGCCTTGTCATTGTTTCAAAACTTGATTCAGTTTCTGCTGCGCATCCCTTAAAAGCTGAATAATTTTTCAGATTATAGTCATCAAATAAATACCGGAAAGGAAATCTGTCTGCAAAAAGCAAGGTATGATTTTTGCTGTTTTTAACTAAGGTTTTGTAATTATTGTCATAGGTTCTCAGCTTCTTAACATAGCTTTTCGTGTTTGCTTCATACAATTTCTTATTTTCCGAATCAGCGTTGGAAATGCCCTCACAAATTGCATAAGACATCTTTTCAGCGTTTTTTATTGACAACCATATATGCTCGTCAAACTCCTTTTGTTGTTCTTCTTCCAAATCTCGGTGATTATGCTCCGCATCATTTACAGACTCCTCGATTTTTGCATTATCACCAAGTTCTTCAAGAAGATTAACAGCTATCATATTTTTATTTATATTCTCATCAATAGCCTCCTGTACCCATGTATCAGACTCACCGCCAATATACAGCAACACATCTGCCTCCTTGATTTTCACCAAATCATAAACAGTTGGCTGAAAGCTGTGCATATCGACGCCATTATCAAGCAAAAGAGATAATTCAATATTTTCGCTTCCTTTTACTATTTCTCTTGCCCAGTCGTACTGGGGAAATATTGTAGCTACTATCTTGATTTTTCCATTGCCTTCTTGCTGATTACCGCAGCCTGAAACTACTATACACATAATTAATATCAAAAACAGAAGCTTCACTTTTCTTATCATAAATTACTCCTGACACATTTTGCACATACCATATAGGACTGTGTCTGACTTATCTATTTTAAAATTATCATTTTCAGCAATACTTTTTACAAATTTTTCAGTTTCCTCCGATTGCATATGAAAGGTTTTACCGCATTTTTTACAGCATAAATGCAAAAGTCCCTTGCAGTTGTCATTATCAATATACCTATAAAAAACCTGCCGGCTGCCGTCCTTTGTATTTCTGCGTACCTTTCCCTCCGATTCCAATATTGCAAGGTTGCGATATACTGCGCTAATGCTTATTTCCCGTGCTTTAAGCTCCTTTGCAATTATACCTGCTGAAAGCTGTTCATCTGTATGGCTTGACAGATAATCAATCAAAACTCTCCGCTGCTTTGTATTATAGTTTGACATATAATCGCTCCTTTGTATTGCGGAATTTGCGAATAATTCGCAAATTAGTATAGCACAGTACTCTGCTAATGTCAATAAAGAGCCGCCAAAGCCTTAGCTGATAAATTTTTTCTGTTTGCAAAACATTCTGTAAAATGCTATTATAGATACGGAGGCGTTTATGGATACAAAGACTTTATCTAAAGAGCAAAAACTTAATAATATAAAATATTTATTGGTTCTTCTGAGGAGCGCCCTCAATGAAACTACTCCTATAGAGCCAAACAGCGGTATAGATTTTAACTATGTTTTTAAGCTTGCAAAATATCATAATGTGGCAAATACTGCCTTTTATGCAGTTGAGCGCCTGGAAAAAAAGCCACCGGAAGAATTATTTAAAAAATGGCAGAACCTGCGCAATAAAAATGTTCATAAAAATTTAGTGCAATTTATGGAATATCAATCTGTTGTAAGTGCATTAAAAAAAGAAAAAGTTGAGTTTTTACCCATAAAAGGATTGCCTTTGTGCAATCTTTATCCTAAGCCTGAATACAGGGAAATGTCAGATTTGGATATTCTAATTAAAAATGATTTGAAGGACGCTGGCAAGGCAATAGTCAACATTGGATATACTCCGGTTTCAGTAGGCGAATATCATCACGATGAATATGAAAAACCGCCGTTTATGATACTGGAATTGCACAGGGATATTGTTCCCATAAACTCTCAATTTTACAGCTACTATCAGGATATTTTCCAACGCAGCAAAAAAATAGATAACAGTGAGTACAGAATGACTGACGAGGACTTCTTTCTTTTTAACCTGATTCATCTGTACAAGCATTATTCAACTGCCGGATGTGGAATAAGAATGATAATGGATATGTATGTTCAAAACAAAAATCTTCTTCCTACCTTAAGCAAAAGAATACTGGAGCAGGAGCTTGAAAAGCTGGGTTTAACAGAATTTCATAAAGAAATTACGGAGATTGCCAACAAGTGGTTTTACAATGGTAAGCTAGACAGCTTTTCCAAAACTGAAATGTATATCCTTACAAGCGGAGCCTTTGGCAACAGAGAAAATAAGCTTTCAAACAGACACAAAGGAAAAACCAACACTGAATATGTTATTACAAGGTTGTTTCCCTCCGTGGCAGAAATGAAAAATATGTATGTGATTTTGAGAAACCATCCCTTATTACTACCTGTTTTTTATGTTGGCAGATTAATCTGCGCTCCGGTTTCAAAGAGTAAAAAAATAAAAAACGAAATAGAATATATTAAAAAAAACAGGGGCGGTTCACAGTAAACTGTCCCCTTATACTTTATGATAATCTTTTTAATTTTAATCAATTATACCATGATAAACAGAATAAAAAACATACACCTTTTCGTGTAAATTTATTAATAATAAATTTACACGTTATCCGAGTTTGGTAAAATAGTAGAAAATCTTTGCAAACACTAATAATATGTTGATTTTAGGCGTCATTTAATGTAAAATTTTAATGGCTTTTAATATGCAGTAAAGCATTAAACTTACATATAAAAAGAAAAACGGAGAATACAAATGCAACCCCATACTAATACACGACATATATTCCTTGTAGGCGCAAAATCCTTAGGGGCTTACGGCGGATATGAAACTTTTATAAATAAATTAACTGAATATCATCAGAACGAGTCCTGTCTTAAATACCACGTTGCCTGCAAAGCTAACGGCGAGGGCTTTATGGACGAAACAAAGCTACAGGGAGTTTCCAATGTAATTAAAGAAAAGGGCAATACAGTAGAGTTTACATATCACAACGCACGCTGTTTTAAAATTGCAATTCCGGAAAAACTTGGTCCTGCACAGGCAATTTACTACGATATAAAAGCTTTGAGGAAATGCTGCAATTATATTGAAAAAAACAATATCCAAAGCCCTATTGTTTACATAATGGCATGTCGTATCGGACCTTTTATGAAAAAGTATTATAAAAAAATACACAAGCTGGGGGGTAAGGTTTACCTTAATCCGGACGGACATGAGTGGATGAGAGCAAAATGGAGCGTTCCAATCAGAAAGTATTGGAAAAAGTCAGAGCAAATGATGGTTAAATGGTCTGACCTTAGTATATGCGACTCTGTAACTATTGAAAAATATATTCATAAATGTTATGACGGCAATGGAATAAATGGCACAAATCCAAATACAACCTTTATTGCCTATGGTGCAGAAACCAAGGAAAGCACCCTTAATGATAATGATGCTAAACTACAGAAATGGTACAAGGAAAAGGGTCTTGCCAAAAAAAATTACTACCTTGCAGTAGGAAGATTTGTTCCTGAAAACAACTACGAAACAATGATTCGTGAGTATATGAAAAGCAACAGTAAAAAGGACTTCGCCATTATTACAAACGTAAATGACAAATTCATTAATGAGCTTGAGAAAAAACTGCATTTTAAAAACGACGGAAGAATTAAATTTGTGGGAACAGTTTATGACCAGCAACTGTTAATGAAAATCAGAGAAAATGCTTATGGTTATTTCCACGGTCATGAGGTTGGAGGTACAAACCCGTCACTTCTTGAGGCTCTTGGCTCAACCGATCTTAACCTTTTGCTTGATGTCGGTTTTAACCGAGAGGTTGCAGAGAATAACGCGATATATTGGTCAAAGGACGAGGGTAATTTGGCCGAGCTTATCAACAAGGCAGACAGCTTTACTGAAGAAACTATCGCTCAATACGGCAAAAAAGCTAAGAATAGAATTGCAAACGCATATAGCTGGCAATTTATATGCGATGAATATAAAGGGGTGTTTTTAAATGAATAATATCGACCTAAAGCATATCCAACAATGCGAATTGTTGATTGCAAAAGAGCTAAAAAGAATTTGTGAAAAGCACGATATAAGTTATATTATGTCCGGAGGCACGTTACTTGGAGCTATCCGCCATAAGGGCTTTATTCCTTGGGATGATGATATGGACTTTGCTTTTTTAAGAGAAGAATATGACAGACTTATTGAGGTGTGCAAAACAGAGCTGGACGATAGATTTTTCCTGCAAACTTGGGATACTGACCCCGAATACCCTTATCCTTTTGGTAAAATTATATTAAAAGACACATATGTGGAAGAATATTTTTCAAAGAACACAAAGTCAATTAAAGGAATTTATATTGATTTGTTCCCTTTGGATTTAATGCCGGACTATAGTGTCGGACAGAAAAAGTACAAAAAACAAGACTTCTTCCTTCGTAGGGCAATGTGGATAAAAAAAGGTTACGGTAAACTGATGTTAAAGCAAAATCTGAAACAAAAGATGAAATATATCCTCACCAGATGTATATATGCATTTTACCCATATGAATGTTTAAAATCAAAATACAAGAAAATGTTAGTTCAATACAATAATGAAAACAACAGTATAGTGTATGATATAGCAGTTAAAGATAACGATTACTACAGCAAGGTACTGGTTGAAGATGTTTCCTATTACGAATTTGAAGATACGCAATTTCCCGGTCCACGTAAATATGACGAATATTTATCTAAACTATATGGGGACTATATGCAGCTGCCTCCAAAGGAAGACCGTGGCAAACAGCACACTTTCATAAAATATGACTTTGGAAAATATTAAAATTAAGGACAGATATTATGAATCCATTAATTAGCATTGTTGTACCTGTATATAATGTTGAAAAACACCTAAGCAAATGCTTGGACAGTATAATTGCTCAAAGCTATAAAAATCTTGAGATTATTCTTGTTGATGACGGTACAAAGGATAACAGCGACAAAATCTGTGATGAATATGCTCTGAAAGACAGTCGAATTAAAGTTTTACATATAGAAAACAGCGGAGTATCTGCTGCACGAAACAGAGGTTTAGATGTTATCACAGGTGATTATGTAGCTTTTGTTGACAGTGACGATTATATAGCCGAAAATATGATAGAAAGGTTGTTTGACACAATCAAATCAACTAATGCGGATATATCAATCTGCGGCAATATTCACGTTTTTGATGACACTAAGGCAGAGTTCGACACTACAAATAAAGAGTGTGTTATATATAGTCCTGTTGAGGCAATTAAGGAAGTGTGGTATCAGACATCTTTTCTTCCGTCTCCTTGGGCAAAGCTATATAATGCACATATTTTTAAAGAGCTAAGATATACAGAGGGCATTATCTTTGAAGACGTTGATATAATGCACGAAATCTTTATCAGAGCAAACAAAATAGCTTATTTGCCACAGGGCTTATATGCATATGTTCACCGAAAAAACAGCATTACAACTCAAGGATTTTCCGAAATGAATTTTCAAATTCTTCCTATATGTGATAAACTTATGGGATTTGCAAAAAAACATGGTGAGGGATTGGAAGATGCCGCCCTTGCTTACGGTGTTGTGGGAAATATGAGGGTGTATTTATCTACACCAAGAGAAAAAAAGTATTCAGACATAATCTCAAAAACCGAAAACTATATAACAAAAAACGGCAAGATTGTTTTGAAAGATAAACGCTTGCGAAAAAAAACCATGCTGGGTCTTAGACTTTACTATATTAACAAAGGCTTATTCAGATTTGTTCATTCAAAAATCAACAGATGGAAGTGATATAATGGCTATTTCCTTATCAGTTATTATCCCGGTACATAACGGAAGCAAATATCTTCAAAAGGCTGTAAATTCAATTACAAGCTGCAGCGATGATGATTTTGAAGTTATCCTTATTGATGACGGCAGTACTGACAATACCCCTGCAATTTGTGATAGACTTCAAAATAATGACAATAGAATTCGTACATTTCATATAAATAAACTTGGAGTATCTACTGCACGAAACCTTGGTATAGACGAAGCTAAAGGCAAATTTTTAAGTTTTCTTGATGCTGATGATGAGTTTTTTGAAGGCGCTTTTGAGAAAGCAAAGTCAAACCTTGTAAATCAGGATAGCGATCTGTTAATGTATCCATATGCAATAACTGATGAAAACGGAAATGAAAAAAATACTGTTGAACTTTTTAACACAGAATACCCCACAAAAAAAGATATATATCTTAACTATATTACCTCAAGCAAAATGAATTTCTGTTGGGGCAAAATATACAGAACTGAATTTATTAGAAAAAATTCAGTAAAATTTGATGTATCCCTTGCAATTGGTGAGGATGTTATTTTTCAATTATCAGTTTTTAAATTAGAACCAAAAACAAGGTATTACTCTACTAAGCTTATAAAATATCGCCAAAATTCCTCAAGTGTAATGCATCAGTACGATTTCTCAAGGTTTAATAATCTAAAGGAATGTTACATCAGAAATAAAGGTTTGGCATCACAAATTGACTTTACAAAACAAGATGAGGAAGATATGTATTACTATTTAAGCAGACGCTTGCTGTCATATACAAATAGTGCAAGCAAATTAAAGCCTAAAAAAATGGTAACATCTAAGTTGAAAAAAAGTCTTGAAATACCGGAAATCAAAGATATTATTAACAATATTCCTTTACACAGAATGGATAGGGTAAGAAAAATTATAGGAAAGCTGTTGCAAAAGGGACATTACAGCTTAGTAGTAAGGATTTTGGGATTTATTTAATAATTTAAGGAAGCTTTTTATGGAAAAATCAGAAAAAAAGATACTTATTGTTACAGCCTTAACAGGATTTATCAGAGCCTTTATTCTTGATGATATTAAAATTCTACAGGATATGGGCTATTCTGTGGACTGTGCCGCAAACGAAGAGTTCGATGACAGAAGTCTTCAGGATAATTTAGAATACTTTAAGAATATAGGTGTTAATTTTTATCATATTCCTTTTTCCTCCAAAAATCCTTTCTCAAAATCCTCATTAAAATCCTACAAAGCTTTCAGAAAAATTATTAACGAAAAGCATTATGATGCAGTTCATATCCACACCCCTATTCCGGGTGTAGTTTGCCGTACTGCTTTGATGTTCAGAAGAAAAGAAACTAAAATTTTATATACTACCCACGGCTTTTACTTTCACAAATACAGCAGCAAAAAAACATGGCTTATTTTCCATACAATCGAAAAAGCAATGTCACGTTTTACAGATTGCATTATTACAATAAACAACGAGGATTATGCAAATGCCAAAAAAATGCATTGTAAAAATGTATATCATATAAACGGTGTTGGTGTAGAAACCTCAAAATACGAAAATGTCGAAATAGACAGAAATGAATATCGCAAAAAATTAGGGATAAAGGATAATGAAATTGCTCTGCTGTCTGTTGGTGAATTGTCAGACAGAAAAAACCACAAAATAGTTATCAAAGCCATGAGCAAGCTGAAATACTTACCTTTAATCTATCTTATATGCGGTACGATTAATAAAAACAGCGGTACATATATTCAGCTAAAGCAGCTATCTGAAGATTTAGGCGTTAATGTGAAATTTTTAGGTTACAGGAGGGATATTCCCGAAATTGCAAAAAGCTGTGATATAGGTGTATTGCCTTCAAGCAGAGAGGGCCTGGGACTTGCGGGTATTGAAATGTTAGCTGCAGGACTGCCTTTAGTTGCATCGAATGTTCACGGAATTGTTGACTTTGCAATTGAAGGAGAAACTGCATATACGGCGAATCCATACAGTGAATCAGACTTTGCGCAGGCAATTAAAAAGCTGACAGACAAAGATACAAGAGAACAGATGAAAGATAATTGTATCAGTAAATCCGAAGAATTTGATATGGCTGTTTCCCATAAACAAAGGAAAGCAATTTACAAAGAAATTCTTTAATTCACATTAAGTAAAACAAATATTAAGGTGTAAATATGAAGAAATATAAAATAAAAAGAACTGTTCCGATTTCATATATTTTAATTTTGCCGCTGCTGATTTTGATTCCTAACACAAGCACCATTCTTATGGGGATGTCAACTCCATTAAAATGGTTTATACCTTTTTTTATGCTTTTTATTTTTATTGTGAGAGCGGCTAAAAATAAAAAGATAAATTTAACATACACTCCCGAAGTCAAATTATGGCTTTTGTGTATTTTATTTCTATGGGCAGGGGTATTATATAGCCTTGATAAAAATGCAACCATAGATTATTGTATAACTTTATCTATTTATTCTTTGTTTCTTATAGCAAAATTACGTGTAAATTTCTACAAGCTCCTTTATAAATGTTTGTATGCGGTACTTTTTATACTTATGATTTCAATTTATATAAACGGTCTGGTTCATAATCTAATGACAGGACCTTTGTTATTTCTTGTAGCAAAAGGCGGACAAAACGCTCTTGCTTTAGAGGTATCCTCCGGAATATATTCGGGCTTGTTTGCAGACAGAGCTTCAGCCGCCTTTGGTATGAATTTAGGCTTTGCTATTAGCTTAAGCTATTTTTTCTACAGCTATAAAAAGAAACATATAATTGCTTCCGTTTTATTCTTTTGTTCCATATTTTTCACAGGAAAAAGAACATTGACAATTATTCCGATTCTTTTAGTTTTTTTTGCACTGATTATTATAAGTAAAGGCAATCTTAAAAAAATCTACATATTTATTACAGTATCGCTTGTTTCTTTGCTTGGTATAATTTTAATTGCTTTTCCACAGATTTTGTTTTCATTAGACCGCACAGGTACAGGCGACCTTACCACCGGAAGAAACACCATTCTATGGCCGGTTGCCTTTAATATGTTTAATTCCCATAAATTATTTGGCACAGGCGTTAACACCTTCAATACAATTATCCGGTCTCAAAACCCCAATAATTCAACCCTGTCAGAATGGTTTTACCATGCACACAACATCTATATTCAATTTTTGGGGGAGCTTGGAATTATAGGAACTCTTCTCTTATGCACCGCCATTATATATTTCCTTATTAAAACCATTAAAACTTTGAGTAAAACTCAAAACCGGCAATTGAAGGTAATAGTGACAATTTCATTGTTAATTCAAATTGTGTGGATTATCTATGGATTTACCGGTAACACTTTCTACTATTCCTCACAATTTCTTTGCTACATTGTAGCAGTCAGCGCTATGGAGGCGGTATTATATGAAGAAAATAAAGGTCGCAATATTAACCTTTCACCGAGCTGTTAATTACGGTGCGGTTTTACAATCATACGGGCTGCAAACAGCCTTAAATAATCTGGGATATAAAGCAGATATTCTTGACTACAGAAATGATGGTATTGAAAATTATTATTACAAAATTTTAAAAGGCAAAAATCCGAAATCTGTCGTTAACTCAATATTAACACTTAAAACTCAGAAAAGACGTAACCGAAAATTCATTGATTTTTCTAAGGAATATTTAAGCTTAAGCGAAAAAACATATACAAAAAGCAACATCACTCAGGCTAAGGATTTATACGACTGCTTTATTGTTGGCAGCGACCAAATGTGGAACTTACCTATAATCCATTACGATAAAACCTATTTCCTTGATTTTATTACAGATACCGCAAAAAAAAGGTCCTACGCAATCAGCATGGGAAAGATCAGCGATTGTGAAAATGACTATGAAAACTACTACCAACTAATCAATCAATTCCAAAACATATCCCTTCGTGAATATGCCGGCAAAAACTTTTTAGAAAAAAATATTAACAAATCCATTACCGTTGATTTAGACCCCTGCTTCCTTTTAGATAAAGAACACTGGCGAAAAATTGCTAAAAAGCCTTCAATAGAAAACTACGCTATGGTTTATTCTGTAAATTTACCTCCCAACGTAATTGAAACTGCCAGAACTTATGCAAAGAAAAACGGTCTGAAGCCGGTTTTTGTTACTCTCAGAAATAAAAAAATTCCTTTGCAAAGCAATGAAATTAATTTGTCTTGCTGTAGTCCAAGAGAGTTCTTGGGTCTTGTTGATAATGCAGATTGCGTTATTACAAACTCTTTCCACGGAACAGCCTTTTCTATTGTTTTTAACACTAATTTCTGGACTGTAAAAAACTCTGCAAAGGGTCTTGATAACAGCAGATTGGAAACTTTGTTAAATACCTTTAATTTATCTGACAGGAATATTTCTGCTTCTGATGAAGCTACAAATCTTCCAACAGATTTCTCTAAAGCAGAAATTTCATTAACTGAACTTAAAGAAAAGAGCATTATAAACTTAACTAACGGCTTAAACAAATAACTATAGAAAGTGATAAAATGCAATTAGTAAACAAAGCAATTAAAAAATTTAATAATTCCAATATGCTTAAAAATGTTACAAAAATATCTTCAGGTACACTTTTGGGACAGATAATTTCATTTGTCACTCTGCCGATTTTCTCCAGATTGTACGGTGCAACCGTAATTGGTTATTGGGCGTTATTTACTTCGGTTGCAACTATTATTAACAGCTTTTCCGATTTAGGTATGTCCAATGCAATTATGATAGAAGAAGACGAGAAACAGCGAAAAAATCTTTTTTCAATTATTACTACATTAGGCATAGTTTTCAGCATAATTATCAGTGCAGGTTACTTTGTTTATTATACTGTCTTCCCTAACAATACAGGTATCCATCCTCTTTTTTACGCAGTTGTACTGGCTGTGCTGATTTTTACACAGCAACAAATTCAGCTCAGCTACAGCTGGCTTAACAAAAAGAAGAAGTATAATGTATTAATGAAAAATCCAATAGTAAACCAGCTTACTATTGCTATTATAGCTATTCCCCTGGGATTGTTGGGGAAATTCTTAAGCATGGGTGTTTTTATTACATATGGCTACTATATCGGCCTTATTTTAGGTCAGTTTTTAACCCTTGTTCATATGCGCAGATTTATCCCCACAATCATACCGGATTTTAATATTAAACACCATATCGCAACCATTAAAAAATATCGTGAATTTGTTCAGTACCAAACTCCCACAAACTTTTTGGCGCAGTTGAAAACTCAAACTCCAATATTGTTAATTAAAATGTTCTTTGGTCCCACAATACTTGGTTACTACAGCGTAACTCAAAGAATTCTCGGTATTCCGATTAACCTGTTAGCTAATGCAATCGGCAAGGTATATTATCAATCTGTTGTAGATGTTTCCAACCGTGGAGAATCCGTAGGTGAGTTTACATATAAAAATATGGCAAGAGCAATGAAAATCGCAGTAATACCTATGATTTTGATTATGGGCTTTGGAGATATTGCCTCTGTGTTCTTCCTTGGCGCTGATTATTCGGTAGCCGGAAACCTTATCAGAATCATCTCCCTAATGACTTTCTTTACATTCCTGATGATTGCCACACAGGGTATTGCCATTGTAATTCACAAACAAAAATATATGCTTATATCTGCTATCGCTCAAATTTTGGGATATATTGTGGGATTATCAGTGGGCAGATACATATTTGATAATATTTATATTGCCTGTCTGTTTATGACTCTTACCTTCTGTAT
This sequence comes from uncultured Ruminococcus sp., assembly GCA_964427365.1. Lineage (GTDB taxonomy): Bacteria > Bacillota > Clostridia > Oscillospirales > Acutalibacteraceae > Ruminococcoides. The sequence goes on from CAYRTG010000013.1 coordinate 27,665, forward strand.
AGCTCAGATAATTTATTTCTGCGCAGTTTTCAAAGCAACAGGAATAAGTATGTGGCGTTACTTAAAGGGAGTTTTTATATCTATAGGCGTATTAGCTTTAGGCACTGCTGTAATCCGCATTTTACTACTGCTGATTTTTAACATTCCGATTATTTAGATTGTCAAAAATAAGAATTTGAGGGAAATATGGTTACTAAATTAAAATTATTTATACGAAAAACAGGCGTTGGTTTTCTTGTGCAAAATATAATTAGGAAGCTATTGCTTTTATTTAAAATTAATAATAACTATATTCTTTTTACAAGTAAAAAAGCAGATAAAAACAAGGTTAATATAAACTACTGCCACGACTTTAAAAATGTCGGAGATAATATTTCACCTGTTTTGGTAAAATATGCCGCTGAATATAACAATATTGATATAAATAAGACCGTTTCTAAAACAAAGCACCTGTTTGCAGTAGGTTCAATAATTACTGCAGGTGCACAAGACTGCACTGTTTGGGGAAGCGGACTGCTGAATACTTCAATCCTAAACAGACTTAATAAAAGAGAAATTGATTTCAGAGCTGTACGAGGTCCTGTTACTCGTGCCATATTAATGGACAGAGGCTTTGATGTGCCTGAGGTTTATGGGGATCCTGCTTTACTGACCCCTAAGTTCTACAATCCTCATATTGAGAAAAAATATGAAATAAGCCTGATTACTAATATGAACGAAACCAAGAACACTTTGCCTGAAAAAGTGCATCAAATAAATATTTTAACAGATGACTACAAACAATTTGTTCAAGAAATTAAAGCCTCTAAACTGGTTATTTCTTCAAGTTTGCACGGAATTATTTTTGCTGAAGCATATGGAGTTCCGGCCGTTCTGCTAAAACCGAAAACAGATATGCTTAAATATTTTGATTACTATTATAGCACAAACAGAATGAGCTTTCCTATTGCAGACACCATTGAACAGGCTATGGATATAAAGCCTTTGGATATTCCTGATTTATCTGAAATACAGGAAAAACTACTGCAAGCCTTTCCTGTGGATTTATGGGAGCAATAAACAGTTCTGATACTCTAAATCTATCAAAGCTAAATAAGTAAAATTTTATTGGTGATTATATGAAAGAATTTCCCACATTATTTGAAAACAAGGAAAACTGCTGTGGTTGTTCTGCCTGTTACTCAATTTGTCCTGTAAAAGCAATTTTAATGACAGCAGATTCCGAGGGCTTCCTCTATCCGTCTGTTGATGAGAGTAAATGTATTCGTTGTCATAAATGCCTACAGGTATGTTCCTTTAAGACAGACCAGATAAAAAAAGGATTTCTTAATAAAGGATAAGAAAATGGAACAAGAATTTGAAACTTTAGTATATGCTGTTAAGCATAAGGATTTTGAAACAAGAATGGCGTCACGTTCAGGTGGTATTTTTTCAGCCCTGTCCGATTGTGTGTTAGAAAAATCCGGAGTGGTATATGGATGTGCATTAACAGAGGATTTCAACGCAATACATATAAGAGCAGAAAAACCGCAAGAACGTAACCTTATGAGAGGCTCAAAATATATTCAAAGTGATATGGGGGATATGTTTGGCTGTGTCAAAGAAGATTTGGAAAATGACCGCTTTGTTCTTTTTTCAGGCACTTCCTGTCAGGTTGCAGGACTGAAAGCCTTTCTGTAAAAGCCTTATGAAAAACTTCTGTGCGTAGATATTGTTTGTCACGGTGTACCAAGTCCTATGGTATGGCAAGATTATATAAAATACCAAGAAAAAAGAAACAAGGGTAAATGCGTTAAGGCGGATTTTCGTAACAAAAAAGATTTTGGTTGGTTGAATCATATTGAAACAATATACTTTGATAATGGCAAACGAGTTGACAGCGAAATATTTAAAACCCTATTTTTGAGCAATTATATATTACGTCCCTGCTGCTATAAATGCCCATATAAATCTGTTGAACACCCCGGTGATATTACAATAGCCGACTATTGGGGAATTGAAAAAGCCGTTCCCGGCTTTGACGATAACAAAGGCATTTCCTTAGTTCTGATAAACAGTCAGTTAGGTTTTCAGCTTTTTCTACAGGCTAAAAGCTCAGTAGAATATGAGGAAAGCTGCATGGAAAACAGTATGCAGATATCGTTAATCAAGCCTTTTGATAAGCCAAATAATAGAGATATCTTTTGGAAAAATTACAACAAAAAGCCTTTTGATTATATTGTTAAAAAATACGGCAGCTTACCTCTTTATGTCAGACTAAAAAGAAAAGTAAAAAAAATAATAGTAAAGATGATTAAATAAATATCAATCTACTGCAAGCAAATCAAAAATATTACAATATTTTTGATTTGCCGTTATTTCTGATTAAATAGATTTTAGTTGGGTGTAGAATTTAATTTTTTTGTTTCGGCATCTTAGTTTATACTTTTTTCACTATTGTCACTTTTTTAAAACAATGTTATAATATTCTTACTATAAATAGGATTTGTGATTAAGTATATGAAAAACAAAATTTTAAAAAAGCTTATTGCCTTTGTTTTATGCCTGTTTATGACGGGAAGTCTTATTAACTGTCAAAATATTATTACAAATGCTGCAAAAGCCATTACTTTTAATCCAACAGAAATAGAAGTGCTTGTTGGAAAATATGCAAAGATAGGTGCAGTTGCAGGCAAAGATGCCATTACTTTTAAAAGCAAAAATCCTAAAATTGTAAAGGTTAATTCCAAAACAGGTAGGATAAAAGGCGTTGCACCCGGTGTTTGCAAGGTAAAAGCTAAAACGTCAAAGGGAGTTTCTGCTTCCATAAAAGTAACAGTTAGGATGCCAATTAAATTTAACAAAACAAAAATTGTAATACTTGTGGGTGAAACTACCAAAGTTAAAGCAACTGCCGGAAAAGACAAAATTACATATACAAGCTCTAATCCAAAAATTGCAACAGTTAATAAAAAAACAGGTAAAATAAAAGCTGTATCCACCGGCACCTGTAAATTTAGGGCAACCTCCTCAAGTGGTGTAACAAAAGCTATATGGCTTAATGTTCAGGACTCTCTGAAAACCACCAACATACAATATATTGCCCACAGAGGAGCAAAGGATTTCGCCCCTGAAAGTACTATTCCTGCATTTAAAAAGGCAAACAGTTTAGGCTATCAGGCATTTGAATGTGATATATGGCAGACAAACTATAACGACTTTATTGTATTTCACGAAACTCTTGCTCAGAAGCTGGGAAAAAATATTGAAATTAAAAATTTAACAAAAGAACAGGTGAAGAAATATCCCATTGTATATGGAAAAAACCTAGACGCATACCCAACGCAGTATATACAATCAGTAGAAAAGGTTTTAAAATATGTTAAAGCCACAAAAATGCAGGTATATTTTCATATAAAGGTCAACAATTCCTCTCTTCCTTTCACAGATAAGAGCGCCAAAAAGCTTTCCTCTATAATTAAAAAGTATGATATGGAAAAACGCACTGTAGTATTTTCTCCCAAAAAAAAAGTCTTAAATCTCTTAAAACCATACAAACTGAAAATGGGATATTTGAGTATGACTAAAACTGCAAAAGGTATGAAAGTCGCGGCTAAATACTCAAAAAACAATGGTTGCAAATTCGTGCTGCTTAAATATTATCCGGATTTAACGCTTCCAAAATCAGTTGTTGACTACTGCCATGATTTGAAACTTAAGGTGGGTTCTTTTAGCTTAAAGAACACTTTAGAAATAGAAAACCTGATTAACGTAAACGCTGACTTTGCCATATGCAACAAAGTCCTTTTCCAAAAGTAAAAAACAAAGGTATCTAAATGCTAACGCCACACAAGGAAGGTTTTTGAAAACAACAATCAAAAAGTCCAAGATCAAGATTATGGAGAAAACAATTTTTGAACAAATAGACGGAACTTATCACGAGCAAAAACTTATCCACATTTAACCTTTCTTCAATTTTTCATGCTATAATAAAAACGTAGAGGTGTTGAAATGAGACTTTTACTTGTTGAAGATGAAAAAAGGATGGCACAGGCGCTTTGCGAGATACTGCGTCTTGAAAAGTATCAAGTGGATCATTATGCTGACGGAAAATCCGGTTTAGACGCCGCTCTGAGCGATATTTATGATATTATTGTCCTTGATGTGATGCTTCCGGGTATGAACGGTTTTGATATTGCGAAAAAAGTCAGACAGCAAGGCATCCGCACACCGGTTCTCATGCTGACCGCAAAGAGTGAGCTGGACGATAAGGTGACAGGACTTGACAGCGGCGCTGACGACTATCTCACCAAACCGTTTCAAACTCGGGAACTGCTTGCAAGACTTCGTGCTCTCGGCAGACGAAACATAAACACGACAGAAGGTACTTTGACCTTCGGAGATATTTCCCTTGATACAAACACTTTGACGCTTTCCTGCATAGTAAACGGTCAGAATGTACGGTTGAGTGAAAAAGAGTATCATATCCTTGAATATTTGATTGCAAATCGGGGACATATTCTCTCTCGTGAGCAGCTTGCCGTGAAAATTTGGGGGTATGAAAGCGATGCCGAGTATAACAATGTGGAGGTGTATATGTCCTTTGCCCGGAAGAAACTGAGCTTTGTCGGGGCAAAGACTGAAATCAAAGCTGTGCGTGGAGTCGGCTACGAATTGAGGTGCGACATTGTTTAAAAAATCAAGACGGAAAATTGTTGCCGCCATTATGTCTGTGTTGGTATTGCTCTTTCTCGGCACTCTTGCCGTAATTTACGGTTCCAGTTATTTTGTGGTATCCTCCACCAACCACGAAAGGTTGGAACGATATGCGGCGCTGTATTCGCTAGAGAAACAGCCCGGCGACAACTTGCTTCACGACGGTGACGCACCGCCAGATACGAATCCGATTGTTAAATCACCGGGAAACCTTCCGGATGACCCGCATTTTGAAGATACTCCGGCTTTTCAGCTTTCAACCTTTT
>CAYRTG010000014.1:0-2402 GCA_964427365.1 uncultured Ruminococcus sp.
AAATATTACGTCTTTTTTACCAAATAATAATATATGTTTTACAATATTTTATACAAAAAAATACACAATGCTCCAAAAAAGAACATTGTGTATTAGTTTTTTTAATAAAATTTGTAAAAAAAACTAAAAAATAAATTATTTAGCTGACGATTTGAAGTTTTTTCTAGTCTGCTTGATTTCGTTTGCAAACTTTGAAATAGCCTCGTCGGTCCGCTCCATAAGTCCGTTTACATAATCGTTAGCAGCTTTATGCATATCTGCCGATTTTTTCTTAGCGTCATTAATAATATCCTTTGCCTGAGCTTCTGCAGCTCTGACAATCTCGCTTTTGCTTACCATAATCTTACGGCGCTCCTCAGCCTGATGAATAATTTCATCTGCCTTAGTTTCAGCTGTAGCAATAATCTGCTCACGGTCAGCAACTACTCCTTTAGCCTGTCGGATTTCTGAAGGAAGGCTGTCTTCGATTTCTTCAAGAATGTCAAAAATGCGGTCTGATGAAACAAGAACCTTTTTATCTTTGGATAAAGGCATTGCTTTTGCATTATTGAGCACATCCTGAAGTTCTAAGATTAAATCATCTACTCTCATTTTTATCTCTCCATTATCTAATTTTATTTTTTTATTTTAGTCTTACACAATTCATCCTTGAGTGTAGAACAAAATGAACAATTTTTATATTTTCACTATTATACAAAATCCTTATGTTTGAAAATACTTACCTTTATTTTACCATAGTAACGTTGTCTGTCAAGCATAAATTCACCATAATTTTGCAAAATTTCTTCTTTTTCGCTGCTTTCTGCAACTATTATTCCGGTTTTTTTGATTTTTTCCGATACTAAATGAAGTGACTGTTGCAACAAGCCGGACTCATACGGAGGGTCAAGAAACACTATATCAAATGATTCCGGAAATATCTTAACATATTCGATACTATCGGTATGCAAGACTTTAGCTCTGCTATAAAAACCAACCTTATCAAGATTTTTACGGATAACGTTAACTGCTTTCATAGAAGCGTCTACAAATGTTGCTGACACAGCACCACGGCTAATTGCTTCAATACCCATTTGTCCCGAGCCTGCAAAAAGGTCAAGGAATATTCTTCCTTGTATGTCAAACTGAATAGCAGAGAATATGGCTTCCTTGACTTTGTCTGTTGTTGGGCGAACTGCTTCACCCTCAAGGGTTTCAAGCTTACGGCCTCGTGCCGTTCCTGTAATAACTCTCATAATTTCTCCTACATTGTTTTTGTTAGTATAACACAAAAACTCCATTTTTACAAATATGGTTCAAATTAACCACATATATTACATTAAAAAACAAAACAAGCTGTGCAAACGTTAAAACACAGCTCATTTTTATAGATTTATATTGTGTTATGTTTAAATAATATATAAAAAGTAATTTATTCTTTGCAATATAGAAACAATAAGATTCAAATATATCTGAATAAGACCAAAACCACATAATAAACCGGTTATAAATCTTCTTAAATTTGTTGACTCTTTTATTTTTATTCTCTGAATAAACCAATCAGCAAATAGTACTATGCAAAAAAATAAAGATGTTAATAATGGTATTTTATAAATAGGATAAACTAAACTACCTGCAATATACCCAATAAATGCACCGGTACATCTTGCACAAACCGGGAATTGCTTTTTTCTAACAAAAAAACTTCGTTCGGGCATTTGGTGACAACCTGAAAACTTTCCTAATTCCCAAAACACTTCATACCAAAAACTCATAAATTTTGAAAACGCTTCATATTAGCTTCAAGTTCCCGAGCTTCAGCTTCTATTTTATCGTTTTTACGCTTGGTAAATATATAAGCAAAAGCCATTATAGCTATGCATAAAATCACACCAAACAGTATACTGCCTCCCATCCCTAAATCTTTTGAAACTGAAAAAGCCGCTACAATAGGTAATATAATTCCAGCAACTATTAGTGAAATAAAGGTTTTTTTATTAAGCTCTTTATCCTTACGCAAATCATCAGGTGACCTAAACTTTTTTCCACACTTAGGACAACACCAATACGTGGTATTAGTTGTTGTTATTTTTTTACCGCTGCCGCATGAACCACACATTGCACCAAGAGGTCCGAACATCAAATATCCAAGGCATCCTTTACCAGCGGAATAATCTTTACCCTTACTTTCTACATTTGTTTCGTTCATTACCTGCAAGTCAGTGTGTCCGCATTGGGGGCAACAAAGTTTTTGTGACATATGTATTCCTCCTTAAAATAAATTTATTAAATATATCGTTTCTGCTGATAAAATCTATAGTCTCACAATAGATACAATATAAATCTTGAAGTTAAGTATTTCTCTGATTTATGACAACAAAAATTCTCTTTCATAATGACTTTTTAAAATAATTCAATTTTAT
>CAYRTG010000014.1:2502-25724 GCA_964427365.1 uncultured Ruminococcus sp.
CTCCTTGTCATAATTATAATTTCTAATATTATATTGCTATTTATCTGCATAAAATAAAAGCAGTTCAAAATAACAATATTTGCTGTTTTAAAAACTGCTCTATCATCTAAGGTTTGTAGTTTCTATATTCCATCTTCACAACTATCTCCCTTCACAAAATTCATTGCCCTTAAACGGGCAATAACATTATAGCCCATTTATGGGTAATTGTCAATATACGAACATTAAAATATACTTATCACAAAGGAAGTGTTTTTTGTGATTGTGTTTGATAATTTGTGGGTTACACTCAAAGAAAAAAATATCTCACAATATATGCTCATAAAAAAATATCACATTAGCACAGGTCAGCTTGACAGACTGAGAAAAAACAGCAATGTCAATACTTACACTTTAAACCAATTATGCGAAATACTGGACTGCAAACTCAGTGATATTGCAGAATACAAAAAAGCAACGTGATGTTGCATCCAAAACGAGTAAATGAGTGAGCTTCCAAATCTTCGATTTGGTTTTAGCTAATTTATGCGTAACACAGTGCAGCTTAGCTCGGTTTTGATTAACACAACGAATGCCAAAAAATTAAGGTTAAAATTTAGAATATAAAATAATTTAGAATATTAAAAAAGTGCCTTAGTTATGCATTAGCAATAACTAAGACACTTTTATTTATGAAAATAATTATAAACAGCAACTGCGCTGTCGTGGGTCATTTTCGGGCAAAGCTCCAGTTCCTGCACGTCAGCATTCCTTATATTGGTAATGGTGTGAAAATGCTTCAGCAAGGACTTTGCACGGACAGTACCTATGCCCTCAATGTCGGTAAGAGAGCTTTTGAATGCAGTATTTTTTCGTCGCTGATGGTGGTATCCGATTGCAAATCGGTGCACCTCATCCTGCATTTTGCTTACAAATGTAAACACGCTTCTTCTTGAATTAATGGAAATTTCACCGCCCTCACCTGTGATAGCTCTTGTACGGTGACTTCCGTCTTTAACCATACCGAAAATTGGCACGTTTAGTTCGTATTTTTTTAGAACAGGCATTACCGCTGTAACCTGCCCTTTACCGCCGTCAAGAAGTATAAGGTCAGGAAGTTTTCCAAAACCCTTGGACGTATCCTTAAGTTCCTCATATTCAGCAAAACGTCTGTCAAGAACCTCTGCCATTGAAGCATAATCATCCTGACCTTCAAAGCTTTTGATTTTAAATTTTTTATAAGCTGACTTTAAAGGTCTGCCGTTTTCATATACAATCATTCCTGCAACATTTTCTGTACCTGAAAGGTTGGAAATATCATAAGCCTCAATATACTCAGGAATTTTGCTAAGTCCAAGTATATTCTTCAGCTCCTCAAGAACAGAATATTCCCTTGAAGTTCTGCCTTTTGTTTGAGCTATAGCTTCTGCTGCATTTTTCTTACACAACTTCACAAGCTGAGCCTGATTTCCACGCTGAGGGCACTCAATATAAACACGATTACCACGCTTTTCCGTAAGCCATTTTTCAAGCACTTTATTATCTTCAGGTAATGTATCTACAGCAATGTGCTTTGGTATATCCTGTCTTAATGAATAGTAGCTTGTTATAAATTGGGATATTTCGTCCCCATAATCTACAGTTCCGACAATAAAATTTTCGTGGTCACGCAACTGTCCGTTTGTAAATCTGAATACCTGAAAACTTCCTTTTTCTCCATCGGTAAAATATGCAATTACATCCTGATTGAGCACGTCTACCGCGACTACCTTTTGTTTATCTGACATTTTCTTTATAGCGGAAATTTTATCCCTAATTTTGGCAGCGCGCTCAAACTCTAAGTTTTCCGCTGCTCTCTGCATATCTGCTGTTAGCTGTTTAATTGAGGTACTGCTTCCCCCTTTGAGAAATTCCAAAGCTTGCTCTACATTTTCATTGTACTCAGCAAATGCAACCTTTCCTGTACAAGGTGCCAAACATTGTTTTATATGAAAATTAAGACAAGGTCTGTCCTTGCCGAAATCCTTTGGAAAACTGCGGTGACAGGTTGGAAGTTTGAATATTTTATTAGCTTCCTCTACAGCCTGCTTAACATAATAGCTGCTTTTATATGGACCTATATATGTTGCACCGTCATCCTTTTTCTGCAATTCATAAGTGATTTTTCTCCACTTTTCATTGCTTACACAAATATAGCTGTAGCCTTTATCATCCTTAAGAAGAATATTGTACTTTGGAGTATGTTGCTTAATAAGGCTGCACTCAAGTATTAGCGCTTCAAATTCGCTGTCACAGATAATATACTGGAAATCATCAACATTATCAACCATTCTGCGAACCTTTTCACTATGGCTATTTTGAGAACCGAAATACTGAGAAACACGATTTTTCAAAGCTTTTGCTTTTCCTATATATATTATTTTACCCTTTTGGTTGTACATTATATACACACCCGGAGACAATGGCAACGCCATTGCTTTTTTTCTGAGTTCCTTAATTTTACTGTTCATACCATCACAATTTACTTGTAAAAATTTGTAAAAATAAAAAAGGGCGGGAAATCCGCCCATTAAAATCACATCTTGTTATCATTCAGCAAAGCCTGACTCAACAAGTGCTACTAAGCCCTCAACTGCAGCTTCTTCGTCTGCGCCGTCAGCCATAACCTTAATTGTTGTGCCGCCGATAATACCAAGTGAGAGAACGCCAAGAAGGCTTTTAGCATTTACTCTTCTCTCTTCTTTTTCTACCCATACTGTTGACTTATACTCATTAGCTTTTTGGATAAAAAAAGTTGCAGGACGAGCATGTAGTCCGGCTTTATTTTTAACTAAAACTTCCTTAACGTACATAACGAAAACCCTCTCTTATTTCATATTTTTTGCTGTAGGATATTATAATATTCCCCTACAATCTTACTTTCATAACATATTATATCATTTTATTTTTGAACGTCAACATCAAAATTTCATTTTTGGATTTTGTAACACTTATATTTATTTTTTACCTTTTACCTTTGTGCAACATTACAAAAATTTTTCAAAGTGTGACAACACATTGTTATTCTTTTTCAAGATTTTCTTTGATTATTTTCGTATCTTCTTCAGACAGTTCTTTTTTTGCAATCATATCAGGGCGTTTCTTGGCTGTAGCTATAAGACTATGCTCATATCTCCAGCGATCCACCTTTGCGTGGTCGCCGCTATAGAGAACAGGAGGCACCTCCAGACCTCTCCAAACCTGAGGCTTTGTGTATTGGGGATATTCAAGAAGTCCGTTATAGTGGCTTTCTTCCATAAAGCAGTCATTATTTGAAAGAACTCCCTGTGCCATTCTTGAAAGAGAGTCAATAAATACAAGAGCCGGAAGTTCTCCTCCTGTAAGGACATAGTCGCCTATGGAAATTTCCTCGTCAATCATCGTATCTATTACTCTCTGGTCAACACCTTCATAGTGACCTGCAAGTACGCATATATTCTCATATTCAGAAAGCTCTTTAAGTTTCTCCTGAGTAAGAGGCTTGCCCTGTGGCGACATATAGATAAAACGAGGTTTACTGTCTGTATGCCTGCATATATCTTCGTAGCAAAGAGCGATAGGCTCACATTTCATAAGCATTCCCATTCCACCGCCGTAAACTGTATCATCGACTCTTCTGTGTTTATCAAAGGCAAAATCTCTCAACTGATGACAATGAATTTCAATAGCACCGCTTTTTCTGCCTCTGCCGATTATGCTCTCACCTAAAACTGCCTCACACATTTCAGGAAACAGGGTAATCAAATCAATCCTCATTAAATAATCCTTTCATTGGGCAAATAAGGATAATGCCCTTTTCTACATTCTTTTCTTTTACAACAGAGTCAATAACCGGAATAAGATAATCCTTACCTTCCGGTGACTTTACAGTATAAACATCATTTGCACCGGTTTTAAAGACATCTGCTACAATGCCGTATTCTGCATCATTATCAATATCAACAACTTTACAGCCGATTAAATCTTGTACAAAGTTTTTGCCATTTGGCAGATTTACATCTTTGCGGTTAATATACAGAATCTTTCCTCTCAAAAGCTCTGCCTGCTCGATTGTTTCTATGCCCTTAATTTTCATAAGCACTATATTTTTGTGAGGTCTGCATATAACGGCGATTTTTTCCTTGCCTTCTGCAAAATATAAAGTTTTGAACTTTGCAAGAAATGCAGGCGAATCGCACCAAGGGTCAACCCTTACCTCACCTTTGATTCCGTGGGTTCCTACAATTTTTCCTGCTTCCAAATATTCTTTAAGCATAATATTCTCCTGTTTCGGATAATCAAAATTAATTTAAGGCAAAAGCCTTACTAAAATGTTGATCGTTAATTGTGTGGTGTTGACTTAGATTATTTTAGCACACAAAGACTAAATATGTAAAGCCTGAACAAAAGTAATTTCAAATCATAACCACCCGTCAAACGGTTGGTTTGCTCGTGAGCTATAAATCCCGTTACCGACCTGCGTTTCAAGGCTCGGGCTTTCACTTTGTTCAAGCCTTATTGTTTTTGCCACTTTGGCTACCCCTGAAGGGGTTATCTTGTGAAGGAATCTTAATATTCTTTGACGCTTAATTTATTCAAAGCTATATCTGCTTTTCTTGGTCTTGTATGTATTTTCTGATTGTTGATTCGTTATGTCCTATTGTTGATACATAATACCCTTCTGCCCAAAAGTATCTGTCGCCGAATTTATACTTTAATTTTGTATGTTTATAAAAACATCATCAGTGCATTCTTACCTTTGAGATATCCAATGAAACTTGACGCACTAACTTTTGGTGGTATGCTTAAAAACAAAAAATAAAAGAGGCTGTAAAAAATTGAAGTGTAATACTTCACTTTTTCACGACCTCTTTTTCATTTACCGGATTAGTCGATTTCTACCATAACTTTTTCTTCATTATGGATTGCTGCAGAACGAGCAATTGTACGGATAGCCTTGGCAATTCTGCCCTGCTTACCGATAATGCGTCCCATATCCTCTTCAGCAACATGAATGTGATAAACTACTGTGCCGTCCTCATTAGGTGCATCTGCACTAACTTCAACAGCGTCAGGAGTTTCAACTAAACCTTTTGCTATAATTGTAAGTAATTCCTGCATTTTTTATTTCCTTTCAATTTATGATTTGTTAGTCAATATATCCATTCTTTTTAAGTAGAGCCTTTACTGTGTCGGTTGGCTGAGCCCCGTTGGCAATCCACTTCTTAACAGCTTCAGCGTCAACCTTAAACTCTGAAGGAGTCTTAAGAACATCATATGTGCCGATTTCTTCAATAAAGCGACCGTCACGAGGATATCTTGAATCTGCAACAACAACACGATAGAAAGGGGCTTTTTTAGCACCCATTCTTTTAAGCCTGATTTTTACCATAATTTTCACCTCCAAGTGTGTAATAATATAATTAACCAATTTGAATATTGGTTTAATAACTAACGGGATTACAAATTAAAACCCGGGAAAACCTCCGCCGGTCATTCCATCCAAACCGGGCATACGCATTCCACGTTTTTTCTTGCCTTTTCCGTTCATTTGACGCATAAGCTTCTGCATCTGCTTAAGCTGCTTTATAAGCCTGTTGACTTCCTCTACAGAACGTCCTGAGCCTGCTGCAATTCTTCTTTTTCGTGAAGGATTTATAAGGTCAGGCTTTGACCTTTCTTCCGGTGTCATCGCAAGTATAATAGCCTGTGTCCAATCAATAGCTCTGTCATTTATATCAGCATTCTGAAGCTGCTTGCCCATACCGGGAATTTTTGAAAGAATGCCTTTCAGCGGGCCCATTTTCTTAACCTGTTCAAACTGGTCAAGTAAATCATTGAAATCCATCTGATTGTGTAGCATTTTATTTGCAACTTCTTCAGCTTTTTTAGCATCAATCTTGGATTCTGCTTCTTCAATAAGAGTAAGCACATCACCCATTCCTAAAATACGGCTTGCCATACGGTCAGGGTGGAACTGCTCAATATCCTCAAGTTTCTCGCCGGTACCTGCAAACTTAATAGGACAGCCCGTAACAGCCTTTACTGAAAGAGCTGCACCACCACGGGTATCACCGTCAAGCTTTGTTACTATAACACCTGAAATTTCAAGCAAATCGTTAAAGCTTTTTGCAACATTAACTGCGTCCTGACCGGTCATAGAATCAATAACAAGAAGAATCTCATTAGGTTCAACCTGAGTTTTAATCTCTTTAAGTTCGCCCATCAATGTTTCATCTATATGAAGTCGTCCGGCTGTATCAAGGATTACTATATCGTTTCCGTAATCTTTGGCATGTTTAATAGCCTCTTTTGCAATTTTGACAGGATTGTCCTGTCCCATTTCAAATACATTTACTCCTGCCTTGTTGCCCACAACCTTAAGCTGTTCAATAGCCGCAGGACGATAAACATCACAAGCTACAAGAAGGGGTCTGTGGTTCTGCTTCTTAAGCATAAGGGCAAGCTTTCCGCTGTGAGTAGTTTTACCTGAACCCTGAAGACCGCACATCATAATTACTGTTGGTGGTTTTGATGCAAATTCTATACGTGCCGTTTCAGCACCCATAAGATTTGCAAGCTCTTCATTGACAATTTTTATTACCATTTGTGCAGGTGTAAGGCTTTCCATTACATCGCTACCGACAGCACGTTCTGTAACCTTGTTTGTAAACTCCTTGGCAACCTTGTAGTTTACGTCGGCCTCTAAAAGTGCAAGCCGCACTTCTCGCATAGCTTCTTTAACATCTGACTCCTTAAGCTTACCTTTATTTTTAAGACGTTTAAACGTACCTGTTAATTTTTCAGACAAACCCTCAAAAGCCATAGGACTTCACCTCTATTCCTGTAATGCTTTAGCAATTTTTATAATTTTTTCTGCCTGTTCTTTATTGTAATTATCAATAAGACTATTTGCAAGATTTTCTATTTTAAGAAGTCCCTGCTCGGTTTCTTTAAATCGTTTGTACAAACCAAGCTTTTCTTCATATAAATACAGCTGTGCTTCACTTCGCTTTATACAATCTCGCACTCCCTGTCTTGTAATATTAAGCTCAACGGCTATTTCAGACAAAGACAAGTCATCGTTATAGTAAAGGTTAACAGCCTTTTGCTGTTGTTTCTTTAAAAGCTGTCCGTAAAAATCAAAAAGCAGAGAAATTTCAATATTTTTTTCCAAAAAATCCACCGCCCTTTAAAAAAAAAGTGTAAAGAATTTTACTTTACAGGCTTTATTATAGTATATTCCATTTATTTTGTCAATAATAAAATTAAATATATTTTGATACTGCCAGCTGCACGGTTTAGTTTTAACAACCAACTGTGAACACAAACTATAGTATTTTATCAAATAGTAAATTATAAACAAAAAGATAATATTCATTTACAATTTTATGGCAATTATATTAGATAGACTGGGAATTTTTGCTCATTTCTTGCGCAAAAGTAACAAAGTTTTGAAAAAACATAATTTTTTTGAAATTTCTGCTGATTTTTTGAGGCTACTATGCTATAATTAATAAGTGGTGTAATATGTTATTTAGGGGTTTTTAATACGGAAAAATACATCAATTTTGGAAAAACCGAACAAGCAGTAGCTCTTTTCGGAAGCTTTGATGAAAACATTAAGCTTATTGAAAAGGAATTCAACGTAAAAATTACTGTGAGAGATGATGAGCTAAAGCTAAACGGTGATGAGGAAAAAATTTTCAAAGCAGGCAAGGTTATTGATAATCTTATGCACTTTATCAACCGTGGTGAAAATCTTACCGAACAAAATGTAAGATACTGCATCTCCCTTGTTAAAGAAGGCAGTCAGGAAAGTTTTACAGAGCTTGCTGACGGATGTATTTGTATAACCGCTAAGGGTAAGCCTATTAAGCCAAAAACCGTAGGACAAAATAAGTACTGCAAGGCTATTGCAGACAACACCATTACCTTTGGCGTAGGGCCTGCCGGTACAGGCAAGACATACCTTGCAGTTGCCATGGCTGTTACTGCTTTCAGAAGCAAGCAGGTTAACAGAATTATTCTTACCCGACCTGCTGTTGAAGCAGGAGAAAAACTGGGATTTCTCCCCGGTGATTTACAAAGCAAGGTTGACCCATATCTAAGACCTCTCTATGACGCACTATTTGATATGCTTGGACCTGAAACCTACGAAAAATATGTGGAAAAAGGCAACATTGAGGTTGCTCCGCTTGCATATATGAGAGGACGAACTCTTGATGATAGCTTTATTATCCTTGATGAAGCTCAAAACACTACAAGAGAACAAATGAAAATGTTTCTCACACGTCTTGGTTTTAACAGCAAGATGGTTATCACCGGCGACATAACACAGATTGACCTGCCTAACGGTGCTAAAAGCGGTCTTAAGGATTGTATAAAAATTTTAAAAGGCATTGACGATATTGCACATTGCAGATTTAATGAAAAAGACGTTGTAAGACACAGGCTTGTGCAAGATATTATCAAGGCTTATGAAAAAAACGAGGCGATCAGAAATGACAGACAATAAAATTCGAGTAATCATAACCAACAATCAGAAAGCTGTTAAAATACCAACAGGTATTCGTATGTTAATCAGACGTTGTTGCAACGCTGTCCTACAGCTGGAGAAATTTCAGGGATCTGCTGAAATCAGCGTAACCTTTGTTGATAACCAGGAAATTAAAAAACTTAACGCCCAGTACAGAAACATGGATACGGAAACAGATGTTCTTTCTTTTCCAATGGGAGAAAAAGGTGTTTATGACACCAATATGGACACAGGCGCTAAAATTTTGGGTGATGTTGTTATCTCTATGGAAAAGGCTGTTGAACAAGCTAATGCTTTTGACCACTCACTACAGCGTGAGATTGGTTACCTCACAGCACACAGCGTTTTGCACCTTTTAGGTTACGACCATATTGAAAATATGGATCGAGTAAGAATGAGAGAAAAAGAAGAATTGGTTATGGAGCAGCTTGGGCTTCCTGCTTCTTCAAGCTATGTAATTTGATTTATATAACATACAAAAATGAAACATCAGTTAAACAGCTTTAAGGTCGCTTTTCGGGGAATATGGTACACAATTAAAAGTGAAAGCCATATGAGATTTCATATGGTGGCAGGGTTGTATGTAATACTGTTTAGTTTTTTCTATAATCTAAGTAAGGTGCAATGGGCAGTTATTATAGTGCTTATTGCTTCAGTTATGGTTGCAGAGATTTTCAATACTTCTCTGGAACAAGTATGCAATCTTAACACAGACAGCTATGACCCTATAGTAAAAATTGCAAAAGACATTGCGGCAGGTGCAGTACTTATACTTTCCTTTGCAGCAGTAGCGGTTGCATTTTTATTTTATTTTGACCTTGAAATTATAGGAAGTATAATAAACTATTTTCTATGCAATCCGATAATCCTTGTGCTGTTCACTATTTCATTTGCAATTGCAATACTTTTTATTTGCCTTGGTCCTACGGGCTTTTCAAGAGTATATCATAAAATCAAAGCAAAAAAATAATGTTGCCGCCACATAACGTGGTGGCTTATTTTATAAAATCAGGAGTTACTATGGGAAATTCACAAAAATCTGCATTTATTGCCATTGTAGGCAGACCGAACGTAGGCAAAAGCTCATTGCTTAACAGAATGTTAGGCACTAAGGTTGCTATTGTATCAAGCAAGCCTCAGACAACAAGAACCAGAATTACAGGAGTTCTCACTGAGGGTGATACTCAGCTTGTATTTGTAGATACCCCCGGTATGCACAGCCCTAAAAGTACGCTAGGAAAATATATGGTTCGCTCAATTAACGAAAGTGTCGGGGGAGTGGATTGCTGTATGCTGGTTACGGAAGCAGGCAAAGAAGCAGGCGCTACAGAGCTAAGACTTATTGAAAAGTTTAAATCTATAGAAATGCCTGTAATTCTGGCAATAAATAAAATAGACACTATCAAAGAAAAAGAAAAACTTATGAAACAGATTTTAGACTACAGCAGGCTTTATGATTTTCAGGCGGTAGTACCTGTCAGCGCTGAAAACGGCAATGGTATTCAAGGGCTTAAGGATGAACTGAAAAACCAGGCTATGGAAGGCGGTCACTTCTTTGAGGATGATACTCTCACAGACCAGCCGGAGCGCGTACTTGCAAGCGAAATGATAAGGGAAAAAATCCTAAGACTTTGCGACAAGGAAATTCCCCATGGAATTGTAGTTGTAGTGGAAAAAATGAAAATGCGGGAAAGCAAAGAAATTCTTGATATAGACGCCACAATTTACTGTGAACGAGAAAGTCACAAACGGATTTTAATAGGTAAAAACGGAAGTATGCTCAAAAAGATTTCCAGCTTTGCTCGTCAGGATATGGAAAGATTTTTTGGTTGCAAGGTTTTCCTGCAAACTTGGATTAAGGTTAAAGAGGATTGGCGCAACAGCAAACAGCTTATGCGTAACTTTGGCTTTGACGAAAATGATTTTAATTGATTAATTTAACAGGAATATTTTTCCTCCAATGTAAATTTTTAGTTTCTACAATTTACTACCTATATCCCCTTATATTTGAGGTAAGATATAAGTGGTGATAATTATGAATGAAATGGATGCGTGGATGGCGTTCTTTCAAAGCGGAAGCATTTATGACTATCTTGTGTATAAAAGTATCCACGACAACGGACTTCAAGAGGATTTACCGAAAAACAATGAAGAAATTTATAACCAACGGACTGATAATCAAGGAACAGAATATCGGTGAAAAAGATAAGCTCCTGACTGTTTTGACAGAAAGTCACGGAGTTGTAAAAGGCTTTGCAAAAGGTTCAAAGGATATTAAAAGCTCTAAATGTGCCGCAACAGGACTTCTTAGCTACTCAAAGCTGACCTTGTACAAAAGCAAGGACAGCTACATAATAGGTGACGCAAGGATAATTAAAGTGTTTTCAGGGCTCAGAAACAGCATGGAGAATATGTATTTAAGCCAGTATTTTTGTGAGCTGTCAGCCTTTATATGCCCTAAGGAACAGGAGTCAAAGGAATACTTGCGGCTCGTTTTAAACGCTTTGTATCTGCTATCTGAAAACAAAAGGAATTTATTTGTGGTAAAAGCCTGTGTTGAATTAAGACTTATGTGCCTTGCAGGATATATGCCGGATATAATAATGTGCAAATACTGTGGAGAGTACAACAAGGACAAAATGTATTTTTTGCCAAGAACCGGTCAGCTTATTTGCGGTGATTGTATTGAAAATTTACCCGATGAATATAAAATTCCTCTTAACCCATCAACAACCACAGCGCTAAGACATTGCTGCTATGCAGATAAGGAAAAGCTTTTTTCCTTTACTTTACCTGAAAGCGACTTAAAATCCTTGAATGTTTGCAGTGAAGAATACATTAAATTTATGCTGGAAAAGGACTTTCGCACTCTTAAATTTTTAAAGAGTATTACATAAACAATTACATAAGGAAATAATATGAACAGACATTATAAAGCACTTGAACTTGATAAAATTTTACAAATGCTTGCAGAACGTACAGCCTGTAATGAAAGCAAAGAAATAGCTTTGAATTTAAAGCCTGAAACCAATCTTGCAAAGGCTGAAAAAGCATTGACCAAAACTGATAACGCATATGTGCTTACAGGAAAATTCGGAGCGCCCTCATTTGGCAATATGCATAATGTTACCAATGAATTAAGACGCGGAGAAGCCGGAGGTTGTCTTACTGCGACTGAGCTTTTGAAAATTGCTGAAACACTTAGAATTATACGAGGTGTTAAACAATGGTACGGTCAATGTGCAGGTATGGGAACAAGTCTTGACATTAACTTTCAAGGACTTGTCCCGAACAAATTTTTAGAAGATAAAATCAATTCCTGTATTACAAACGATCAGGAACTTTATGACAACGCTTCCCCGGCGCTCTCTGAAATACGGAAAAAAATTCGCACAGCTTCGTCAAGGGCAAGAGAAGTGCTTGACAAAATTATGCACAGCAGCACATACCAAAAATATTTGCAGGACACTATTGTTACCCAGCGTGAAGGTAGGTACGTTGTGCCTGTTAAGGCTGAATGCAGAGGAAATGTTCCGGGACTTGTTCACGATACAAGCGCCAGCGGACAGACTGTATTTATTGAGCCTATGGGAGTCGTTCAGGCTAACAATGATATAAAAGTTCTTATATCCGAAGAAGAATCTGAAATTGAAAGAATACTTTTTGAACTGTCATCACTTGCAGGCTCCTATGCCGATACAATAATCGGCAGCTACAAAAATCTTGTGGAACTTGATGTTATATTTGCAAAGGCTGACTTAGCCTACAGTATGAAAGCCGTAAAGCCTGAACTTAATGATGAGGGCATTATTGATTTAAAACAGGCGCGTCACCCTCTTATCGACTTAAAAAAGGTTGTGCCTGTTGATGTTGTTCTTGGGGCCGGTTTTGACACACTTGTAATTACAGGTCCAAACACAGGCGGTAAAACCGTTACTCTTAAAACTATAGGATTGCTTACATTAATGGCTATGTGCGGTATGATGATACCTTGTGGTGACAACAGCCGTATTTCCGTATTCAGACGTGTGTTGGTTGATATTGGTGACGAACAGAGCATTGAACAAAGCCTTTCAACTTTCTCTGCACATATGACAAACATAATCGGCATATTAAAACTTGCAAACTCCTCCACACTTGCGCTTATTGATGAGCTTGGAGCAGGAACAGATCCTGTTGAAGGTGCGGCTTTAGCTATAGCCATATTGGAAAAGCTCAGAAGCAGGAGAGCAAAAATTGCAAGTACAACTCACTATTCCGAGCTTAAGGAATTTGCTCTTAAAACTCCGGGAATAGAAAACGGCAGTTGTGAATTTGACGTTAAAACACTTAGACCTACATACAGACTTTTAATTGGTGTTCCGGGAAAAAGTAATGCTTTTGCTATTTCACAAAGGCTTGGTATGGACAAGGAGCTTGTTGACAGAGCCAAGGAGCTTGTTACTGCTGAAAGCAGACAATTTGAAGATATAGTAGAAACCTTGGAGAATAGGCGACAGAACCTTGAAAAACAGCTTGAAAATGTGCAACGTCTTACACAAAAAGCCAATACTGAAAAACAAAAAGCTGAAAATGAGCTTGCAAAAGCCAAAAAAAAGGCCGAAGAAGAAATCCGCCGTGCCAAGGAAGAAGCAGAGCGGATTGTATCTAAAACAAAAGTACAGGCTTATGCCTTGATGGACGAAATTGACAAGCTAAAGAAAAACAGAGAAAAAGCCGATTCACAGGCTAAAACAAAACTAAGACAGGGCATAAAACAAATTGAAGAAAGCTCTGACCCTATTGAAAAACAGAAAAGCTCCGACTATAAACTTCCTCGACCGCTTAAGGTTGGAGATGACGTTCTGATTTATGACATTGACAAAGACGCAATTGTGCTTGAACTTCCAGATAAAGACAATATGGTTAAGGTACAGGCAGGGATTATAAAAACAAGAGTTG
Organism: uncultured Ruminococcus sp.; assembly: GCA_964427365.1. Classification (GTDB taxonomy): domain Bacteria; phylum Bacillota; class Clostridia; order Oscillospirales; family Acutalibacteraceae; genus Ruminococcoides. The sequence goes on from CAYRTG010000014.1 coordinate 15,980, forward strand.
AACTGTCAAACCTGAGACTTAAAGAGAAGAAAACCGAGAAATTCAAAAATTCATACATAAGCCGTAGCCCAAATGTTCAGCGCAGTGCGGATATTCACCCGATTACCGAAATTGACGTAAGGGGGCAGACGGCTATCGAAGCAATTATGGCTGTTGACTCTGCTATTGATAATGCTATTCTCACAAATGTTGAGCATATTACTATCATTCACGGCAAAGGCACAGGTGTTTTACGAGCAGAAATACAAAAGCATTTAAGGACAATCAAACAGGTCAAGTCCTTTCGATTGGGTACATTCGGCGAAGGCGAAAGCGGAGTAACAATAGTAGAGCTGAAATGATTTGAACTGCCCTTTGTTTTTATACGATATTTTGCTTATTCTTCAATATCCAATCCCAGAGTTTCAAGCCATTGTTCAACTTCTCCCTCTGAAGAATCTGCAAAGCGTTTTCCTTCTACAAATATTGTAGATTTATCGCACAGACTTTCAAGGTCTTTTCCTGTACCTGCAATATCACTTCCACCCGAAGTGCAGAAGGTGATTATTGTTTTATCGGTAAAATCATAGCTTTCCAAAAAACTCCATATTATCTTAGGTGCTTTTCCAAACCATATTGGATAGCCCAGAATAATTGTATCGTACTGTTGAATATTGTTTACCTCATTTTTAATTTCAGGTCTTGCATTGTCGTCATCTTGTTCAACACTTGCTCTGCTTTCTGCATTGCCGTAATCCAAATCTTCTTCGCTATATGCTTTAAGTGGCTTAATCTTAAACAAATCGGCCTCTGTTTCTTCTGCAATTTCCTTTGCAACTGTTTCAGTTGTACCTGAGCAGGAAAAATATGCTACAAGTATATTTGAATTCTCTGAAACATAAGTTGGATTTGTAGCTGTTGAATTTATGTTTTCATTACTGCCGTTTAGGTTGCCGCAGCCTGTTGATGAAATAATAAGAAATACTGCAAAGCACATACAGATGATACCCTTGATTTTTTTCATATAAATCCTCCCGATGTATAATACTTTATTATTATTTTTATTATCTATTATAACGCAACAAGTAAACACATATTAAAAGCGGTTCCGTAAAACCGCTTTATAATTTATTTCATTTTAGTTGTAGAAAGCATAGAAGGCACGATAAGCCTCGTAAACGTCAACCTTTGAAACTATTTCAAAGGGAGCGTGCATTGACAGCACAGGCACACCTAAGTCCACTACCTCAACGTTCATATTGGCAACATACTTGGCAATAGTACCACCGCCGCCTAAATCAACACGACCAAGCTCCCCTGTCTGCCACATAACATTGTTTTTCTCAAGCATACTGCGTATTTCACCCATATACTCAGCAGAAGCGTCTGAAGTATCTCCTTTACCGCTGTGACCTGTGTATTTAGTAATAATAACGCCCTGATTAATATAGCTTGAATTTTTAGGTTCATAAGCACTTGCATATGTTGGATCAAAGGCTGCATTAACATCAGCAGAAAGACATCTGCTCAAAGATAAAGCTCTGTAGCCTTCAACCCCATCAGCCTTTGCAAGGTCATAAATAAAATATCTTAAGAAATCACTCTGCATACCTGTGTTTCCGTCAGAGCCTGTTTCCTCTTTGTCGCAAAGATAAGTAATACAGGTATTCTCGGGAATCTCCGTATCAAGAGCCGCCATAAGTGCAGGATAGGCACAAACCTTATCATCATGACCATAGCCGCCGATTAAGCTTCGGTCAAATCCTACATCTCTTGTTTTATATGCAGGAACAAAGCATAATTCTGCTGAAAGAAAATCCCCCTCAACAATGCCGTACCTTTCATTTAAAAGCTTCATAACATTCAGCTTAACAAGCTCACCCTCTTCATCCTCTGTGTGAACAGGACGAGAGCCAATAAGCACATTAAGGTTTTCACCCTCTATGATTTTGCCCATTTTCTTCTGAGCCTGTTCCTGAGCAAGATGCGGAAGCAAATCTGTAATACAGAAGCAAGGATCATTTTCATCAACACCAATACAAATATCAACCTTAGTTCCGTCAAGTTTAACCACCGTACCGTGTAAAGCAAGAGGAATCACTGTCCATTGATATTTTTTTATGCCGCCATAGTAATGGGTTTTAAATAAAGCAAGTGAATTTTCCTCATAAATAGGGTTTGGCTTTAAGTCAACTCTTGGAGAGTCTATATGTGCAATGGCAAGACGCGCGCCTTTTTTAACACCGTTTTTACCTATAACAGCTAAGGCAATAGCCTTGTCACGATTAACATAATAGATTTTATCTCCCGGCTTATATACCTTGTCCTGCTGAAATTTCACAAATCCCTTTGCCTTAGCAAGCTCAAGAGAATAGCTTACAGCCTCACGCTCTACCGGTGAGTTATCAAGAAAAACCTTATATCCCTCACAAAACTCATCAGCCTTGGCGATTTCATCATCTGTAAGAGTTTCGATACCTTTCTTGGATTTCATAAATAGCTGTTCCTTAAGCTCTTTAACATTAGATTTTTTGTCCATAATATTACCTCCCAATATCATTTTGAACTAAAATAAAGTTTATTATACATCTTTTCGGATTTCCTTACCTTTTCAACATAATGTAATGTTTCATTATATGGCATATCAACAAGTGTTTTACCGTCATTACTGTATCTGCTGTCTTTAAGCCATTCCCCGACTTTAAACCCTGCATTGTAAGCAGCAACCGCAGTATAAATATCCCCATAATAATCTCTGAAATAGTCCAGAAGATAACAGCCGTAATCAATGTTGGTTTCCGGATTAAAAATCATATTTTTATCAAGCTCTTCATTCCTTAAGCCCTGCATCCATTCAAAAGACTCAGGCATAATTTGCATAAGTCCCTTTGCTCCTGCGTGGCTTTCAGCTTTAGGATTAAAATCGGATTCGGTTTTGATTACACCGTAAACCAAAGCCTTGTCAAGTCCATACTTTTCAGAATAAGTATCAACATAACTGCTGTACTTTACAGGATACATAGATTCCTGAACTGTTTTTTCAGCAAAACTTAGGTTTTGTGTTATCACATAAAAAGCACCTGCAGCTACAGCAACTGAAATAAACATAATTATTACATTTCTTAAAAAGCCGTGTTTTTTCTTTTTAGCATATTGCTGTGCCATAAGCACCTCTCTATAGCCTATTAATAATTTCAATTGCCTGATTTCTGAGGCATTCTAAATCTGTATTGTTTTTTACAATATAATCACTGTTAGCTTTGAAAAATTCATCAGTAAGCTGAACAGCCATACGTGCTTCAGCTTTTTCTAAAGTAATATTATCCCTTGCCATAATACGCCTTATACAAATATCTCTGTGAGCAATAACAGATACTACCCTATCGCACAAAATGTCAAGGTTACTTTCAAAAAGCTGTGGTGCGTCAAATACAATTTTTGTAGTACCCTTACTTACTAAAGCCTTAATCTTAATAATAAACAATGCGCCTATATATGGGTGAGTAATACTGTTCAGCAGAGTTGTACTTTCCTTATCTTCAAAAGCCCTTTGAGCCAAAAGGCTCCTGTTAAGCTGATTATCTTTAATTACATCATTACCGAAAACACAGGCTATGTTTTCAAGAACAACCCGATTTTTCATAATCTCTCGTGCAAGTAAATCAGCGTCAATGGATACATAACCCTTTTCTTCAAATACCTTACGCACTACACCTTTACCTGCACCGGTTGTACCTGTAAGTCCTATTAGCTTATATTTCCTCAAGGTTTCTCACCTCAAATCCTGCAGCTCTGATAAGCCTGTTATAAACAGCCATACCTAAGCCCTGTGGTTCAGGACAACGTGCATAAACTACATTAATTCTTTCTTCTTTGTCAATCTTTCTCAGGGAACTGAAAAGCTTGTGAGCCTGAGTACTGTAGTCATCTTTACTTCCCATAGAAAAAGAGGTAACGGTAAGGCCGCTTATGTCTGTGTCATAACATAAAGCTGCAACGTGATAATCAGCATGACTGTTCACATAATCTCTGTATGCTCTGTCACTTCCCACAAGAAGAATAACGCTTGCTTTGGGTGCGTAATGCTTGTATTTCATACCGGGAGAAGACGCTCTTACTTTTGCACCCAGCTTGTTAAAAACAGCATCATCAACATCAACATCACCAATAACACTTACAAGCTGTTCAAGGGTTACACCACCCGGTCGAAGAAGCTTTGGCTTTTCTGTGGCAACGGTAATAACCGTGCTTTCAAGTCCAACCCTTGAATGTCCCCCATCCAAAACAGCTTCAATCTTCCCATCAAGGTCACTTAGCACATGCTTTGCACTTGTAGGACTTGGTGAACCGGAAATATTTGCAGAAGGTGCGGCAAGCGGGGTGTTTGCAGCTTTGATTATTTTACGTGCAACTTCGTGCTCGGGAAATCTTATAGCAACAGTATCAAGACCTGCGCTAACCTCATCAGGGATAGCCTTACCCTTTGGCATAATTATAGTAAGCGGTCCCGGCCAAAACTTTTTAGCAAGTGTTTTTGCCTTTTGAGAAAATTCAGAAACAAGATTAAATTTTTCAATGTCCCCTATATCCTGAATATGTACAATTAAAGGATTATCCATAGGGCGACCTTTAGCCTTAAAAATCTTTGCAACAGCCTCTCTGTCAAGAGCATTTGCCGCAAGGCCGTAAACAGTTTCGGTAGGAATACCTACCAAACCTCCCTTAGACAAAATTTCTCCGGCTTTTTTAATATCTTCTTTATTATCTTTTAATAAAAGTGTATTCATATAATCAATTTTCCATACTTTGTTTTAATTTTTCAGCTCTGTCAGCTGTTATCAATGCGTCAATAACTTCATCTAAATCACCGTTGAGAATATCTTCAAGATGATAAATCGTAAGACCGATTCTGTGGTCGGTAAGTCTGCCCTGAGGGTAGTTGTAGGTCCTTATACGTTCTGAACGGTCGCCGCTTCCGACCTGGCTTTTTCTTTCAGCAGAAATTGCATTATCCTGTGCTTCCTGCTTTTGTTGAAGCAAGCGGCTTTTCAAAACCTTAAGAGCCTTATCCTTGTTTTTATACTGACTGCGCTCGTCCTGACATTCCACAACCATACCCGTGGGTAAATGAGTAATACGAATAGCACTTGATGTTTTGTTAATATGCTGACCACCGGCACCGCTGCTTCGGAATGTATCAATTTTCAAATCCTTAGGGTCAATAGTAAACTCAACCTCATCAGCCTCAGGAAGCACAGCTACAGTTGTAGTTGAGGTATGAATTCTGCCCTGACTTTCAGTTTCAGGCACGCGCTGAACCCTGTGTACACCGCTTTCATATTTAAAGCGGCTGTATGCACCTTCACCATTTATCATAAATGAAATTTCCCTGTATCCTCCAAGCTCTGTTTCATTAGCATTTATAATCTCTGTTTTAAAGCCCTTCGACTCTGCATACATAGAATACATACGATATAATACTGCAGAAAACAGAGCAGACTCCTCGCCGCCGGCACCGCCACGGATTTCCACAATTACGTTTCTGTCATCATTAGGGTCTTTTGGCAAAAGTAAAATCTTAAGCTCATCACCCAGTACTTCAACCGCCTTTTTGCTTTCTTCAAGTTCCATTTGAGCAAGCTCCTTAAGCTCTGAATCAGCAGATGAATCATTAAGAATTTCAAGGCTGTCTTCAATTGTCCGCTGAGCAGTTTTATATTCACGGTACTTAAGTACCACAGGCTCAAGATTTCTTATTTCTTTCATAATTTTCTGATATTCCTCAACATCAGCAGCAACAGAAGGTTCATATATTTTCTTGTTTAATTCGCTGTATCTTTTATCAAAAATTTCAATTTTTTCAAACATTTTAAAGTACCTTTTTTATATTTTTCTCAACCTTAGTACGAGGAACCATAACCTCTCTGCCGCAGCCCTCACACTTAATCTTAAAATCCATTCCAACTCTAAGTAGAGTAAAGAATTTGCAACCGCAAGGGTGCTGCTTTTTCATTTCTATTCTGTCACCAACATTTAATTGCATACTTTTCTCCTTGACCTTATCATATTATAATCTTTTTTCCAAAAAATAGCAACACAAAACCATTAATCTATAATCCACTCTTTTAGCTTGTTATACATAATTTCGTTGATAATAGCTTCAATATGTACTCCGCTGTTGGTATATTCCTCAGAAACAAGTGTAGCAGATGTACGTATTTCATTTGTAAGCCCTGCTTTTGTGAAAGGAATAAGAAGCTTAACTTTCTTAATCCTTACAGGCAGATTATCATCAATAGCTTTTAAAAGCTCCCCTATTCCCAAACCGTTTTTTGCACTGATAAATACAGATTTTTCAACATTTGGAGCATAGGAAATATCAGGTAGCTTGTCACACTTATTAAGCACATTAATAATAGGTGTGTCACCGCAGCCAAGCTCTGTAAGCAAATCCTTTGTTACCTGCATATGAATCTGTGCTTCCTCTGAACTTGCATCACATACATTTAGTATAATATCAGATAATGCAGCTTCTTCAAGTGTAGATTTAAAAGCCTCTACAAGTCCGTGAGGAAGCCGCCTTACAAGACCAACTGTATCTATAAGCATGACAGTTATACCGCTTGGCAGCTTAAGACTTCGTGATGTCGGATCCAAAGTTGCAAAAAGTTTATCTTGAGCTAACACGCCGGCATCCGTAAGAAAGTTCATCAATGTGCTTTTGCCTGCATTTGTATATCCTACGATAGCAACAGTAATTACTCCGTCCTTCTCACGTCTTTGTCTTAGTCTTGTTCTGTGCTTTTCCACATCTGCCAGCTGTTCCTTAAGGGTTTTCATTTTTCTGTGTATATGACGTCTGTCGGTTTCCAACTTTGTTTCACCGGGACCTCTTGTACCTATACCTCCTCCAAGACGTGACATTGCAATACCCTTACCTGTTAGCCTTGGCAAAAGGTATTTTAGCTGTGCAAGCTCAACCTGCATCTTACCTTCCTTAGATTTTGCACGCTGGGCAAAAATATCAAGTATTAATGTTGTACGGTCAATAGTACGCACATCAGTAGCATTTTCAATGATTTTAATCTGCGTTGAAGTAAGCTCGCTGTCACATACAATTAAATCTATTTCATACTGACTGCATATTTCAGTAATTTCCTGTAGCTTTCCTGTACCAACAAAGGTTGCTGTTTCAGGTCTGTCAATCTTTTGTAAAACTGTTAATATCGGTTCGGCACCTGCACTTCTGACAAGCTCACAAAGCTCATCAAGACTTGCCTCTGCATCAAACTTCCCACAATCAACAGACACTAAAAGTGCTTTTGTGATTTTTTCTTCAGTTTCTATTAAACCCATATAAACCTCACAAAATAAAATATCAAAATCTCAAAAATTCAAAAATAGGATATTTACTATTGCTTTCAATAGTAGTATAATATAACATAAGCATTTTGTAAATAAAAGTCGAGATGATTATTCATGAAAAAAGAATATGACGTTGTTATTATGGGCGCAGGTGTTGCAGGATTATACGCAGCACTTCAGTTTAGTGATGATATATCTGTTCTTGTAGTGTCTAAGCGTGAGTTTCAACTGTCAAATTCTTCCCTTGCACAAGGAGGAGTTGCGGCAGTTTTGGATAAAGACCATGACAATTTTAAGCTACATATTGCAGACACATTAATTGCAGGCAAATTTAAAAACAACCTTTCAGCAGTTGAAAAGCTTGTTGAAGAAGGCCCATCAGATGTACTTGCTCTTAAGGAAATCGGTGTGGAATTTGACACAGAAGCCTCAGGAGAGCTTTCAAAAACTCTGGAAGCAGGTCACTCCCGCCACAGAATTGTCCACCATAAGGACTCCACAGGCAAAGCCATAGTTGACAAACTTATAGAAGCTGTTATGAAAAAGCCAAATGTAGATATGATGAAAAACACATTGGTTTATGAAATTGACAAGGTTGAAAACGGCTTTTATCTTGGACTTTTACAGGATAATAAGATTATTCAGACAGGAACAAGGTTTCTGCTTATGGCAACAGGAGGCATAGGCAGAATATATAAATACACAACAAACTCAGCAATTGCCACAGGTGACGGAATTGCTTTGGCACATATGCTTGGAGCTGAAATCAAACACCTTTCTCGTATTCAGTTCCACCCCACTGCATTTGCTGCTGAAAATGCAAGAGAGCGTTTTCTTATTTCAGAAGCATTACGTGGCGAGGGCGCAGTATTGCTTAACTGTAAAGGCGAGCGTTTTGCATTTAACTATGATCCGCAAGGAGAGCTTGCACCCAGAGATGTTGTATCAAATGCAGTAATTAAAGAATCTATTAAAACAAACAGCGAGGAATTTTTTCTTGATATTACTCATAAAGATCCTGATTTTATTAAAGAGCGTTTTCCTATGATATACTCAAAATGTCTTGAAGAAGGAATTGATATGACAAAGGATAAAATTCCTGTGTTTCCTTGTCAGCATTATCTTATGGGTGGAATTAATGTTGATATAAATGCCCACACAAATGTTGAAGGCTTGTATGCGGCAGGTGAATGTTCTCATACAGGTGTTCACGGTGCAAACCGACTTGCAAGCAACTCCCTTCTTGAAGCCTTAGTATATTCAAGAACTGCTGCTGAAAATATGATGTATAAACTTAAGAAATACAGCAGGAAGCCAATAGGTAAAGCTCCAAAGCTCACTGAAATTGAGGGCAATGAGATGCCGATGGGTATTCGTACTGAAATCAGAGAAATTATGCAGGACACTTATTTTGTGATACCAAAGCCTGAAAAATATGAAAATAGTTTTCAGCGTGTTGATGAGATTGTTAATATGCTTATTACAGGAAATTTTCGGATTAATTCAGATTATGTTGAAGCACGTTCAATTGCAATTGTGGCAGGAATTATTCTTGATGAACTAAGAGAGGGAATCAACCTATGATACTAAATCAGATTTATATTGACAATTTAATAAAAAACGCATTGCTTGAGGACATTAACTACGTTGATGTTGCAACAGATTATCTTATTCCGGAGGAACAGAAAGGCTCGGCCATATTTATAGCTAAGGCTGATGGTGTATTGTGCGGAATTGATATTGCACTAAGAGTTTTTAAAATTTTGCAGTCTGACTTTGATGCAGAGGTTTTTAAGAAAGACGGTGACCTTCTTAAAAAAGGTGACATTATTGCAAAAGTCAACGGTAAAACAAAAACAATTCTTAAAGGTGAACGCACAGCCCTTAACCTTATTCAGCATATGAGCGGCATAGCAACAGCTACCAACAATGCTGTTAAAATAATAAGGGGCACAAATGCAACAATTGCAGATACAAGAAAAACTCTGCCGGGACTTCGTCCCATTGAAAAATATGCAGTTACTGTAGGAGGCGGTAAAAATCACCGCTACAATCTTTCTGACTGTGCAATGCTCAAGGATAACCACATTGACGCAGGGGGTGGAATTAAAAAAGCAGTAAAAGCATTAAAGAGCAAGCTGGGACATACTGTTAAAATTGAGCTTGAGGTAAGAAATATTCAGGAACTACAGGAAGCCCTTGAAGCACAGGTTGATATTATTATGCTTGATAATATGAGCTGTGAAGACATGAAAAAGGCTGTTGATATTACCAAAGGCAGAGCAAAGCTGGAAGCCTCAGGCGGTATCACAGATAAAACACTTTGTGATGTGGCAAATACAGGAGTGGATATTATTTCAATGGGATCTATTACCCATTCTGTAAAAGCATTTGACATCTC
>CAYRTG010000014.1:25824-31343 GCA_964427365.1 uncultured Ruminococcus sp.
ATTAAATTTTAAGCAATAAAATCCTTAACAACAAAACGCAGAATTTGAATATTACCTTAAACTCTGCGTTTTGTTATGTATTAACTTTTTTGCAATAATATAACTTATGCGATGATATTCCCCGCTTCTAAAGCGGCGGGTGTCATTTGCTGTTTCAGTGAAAGTTATATCTCCCACTGAAATACCGAGGAGTTAATTCTTCCATTGCGGTTGCAATCTGTCACAATTCCCATTTCAAGCAATCTTGCCGGAGCTTTGCTCCGATTTAAGCTAATCACACTATTTTGGGATGTATAGGCAATTAAGGGGCTGTCTCATTTTGTCCCGACCCCCGAAAGTTAGACCAAAAATTATCTTTCGGAGGCACTTCATTTGCGACAGCACCTAATGTACAAAAGATTTACAGATGTCTTATTGTATATCAGTATTAAATATTATTCAACCTTTTTAAGCTCAATTGATTGGAAAGGCAATTCTTTCTCTGACAAATCAATTGTCATAGTATCTTCTGATATAGAAACTTTCATCTTTCCATCATTTGCAAATATACCGGACTTAACTCCTTTAACTGTTAGAACATCACCGGTAAGATTAAATTTAAAATCAGAATTTTCAACCAAATCAGCCATTGGCGAATCGTCGCCGGTAAATGAATTTGTAAGTTCATCAAATACTGAATCTAAAGATGAAATCAAGTCCTCCCAGCTCATACCTGCAGTAGCCAAATTATCCTCTAACTCCTTCACAGTATAATTTGTACCTGACTGAGAATTCATAATATCTACAATAAGACTTTTGTTGTTTTTCAGCTTATCAAGAAATTTGTCAATAAATTCTTCAAAGAAAGCCTTAAATACTTCATCATCCATTTCAACTTTACCGGTACCGTCTGCATTAAATGTAAAATAGGCATTACAGGTAGCTTCAATGTCAGAATCAAACAACATATTCAGCATTTCCTCTGTGCCCTCTTGTGTACCGCCCTCTGTAGCAGCATTTGCAATATCACTCATAAGATTTGAATCTAATTTCCAAGCCCATTTACCTGCAATTTTACTATAATCAGTAGTTGAATCCCCGCAAGATGCAAACAATGCAACGCACATTAAAATCACCAATAAGCAAGAAATAACTTTTTTCATCATAATATACCTCAATTTTACAATTAATTATTAAGGGCTTCCTTTATGGAAGCCCTTAATATTATATACAATTATCAGTTTGTAATAGTCTGCTCTGTTTCTTTGTCAAAGATGTGAATCCTGTTAAGGTCAAATGCAATCTTAATGTTGTCACCCGGCTTAGCCTTTGAAGCAGGGTCAACACGAGCAGTAATAGGAGCACCGTTAATGTTAAGATACAGATAAATTTCAGCACCCATAAGCTCTGTAACGTCAACATTAGCAGTAACAATAGAATCACTTTGAATTTTTTCAAGAAATTCAGGCTCATCATGAACATGTTCAGGACGAATACCAAATACAACTTCCTTGCCTACATAATCTTTAAGAGCAGCACTCTTATCTGCCGGAAGAGTAATTTCATACTGGTCAAACTTAATTGCAACAGCACCGTCCTTGCTTGTAAGAGTAGCATCCACAAAGTTCATCTGAGGAGATCCAATAAATCCTGCCACGAATTCATTGCAAGGCTTATCGTAAAGATTCTGAGGTGTATCAACCTGCTGAATAAAACCGTCTTTCATAACAACTATACGAGTACCCATTGTCATAGCCTCAGTCTGGTCATGAGTAACGTATATGAATGTTGTACCTAACCTCTGATATAGCTTAGAAATCTCAGTACGCATCTGAGCTCTTAATTTAGCGTCAAGGTTTGAGAGAGGCTCATCAAGTAAAAATACCTTAGGATCACGAACTATAGCACGACCTAAAGCAACACGCTGACGCTGACCGCCTGAAAGAGCCTTTGGCTTTCTGTCAAGGTACTGTTCAATACCAAGAATACGAGCAGCTTCTTCAACTCTTCTCTTAATTTCTTCCTTAGGAGTTTTTCTTAATTTAAGCCCAAAAGCCATATTGTCATATACTGACATATGAGGATACAGAGCGTAGTTCTGGAATACCATTGCAATATCTCTGTCCTTAGGAGCAACGTCATTAGCAAGAGTGTCGCCAATGTAAAGTTCACCCTTTGTGATATCCTCAAGTCCGGCAATCATACGAAGAGTTGTTGACTTACCGCAGCCTGAAGGACCAACAAGAATAATAAACTCTTTATCAGCAATCTCCAGGTTAAAGTCTGTAACGGCAGTAACACCGCCGTCATAAATTTTGTAAACATGTCTTAAAGATACATTAGCCATATATATTCCTCCAAATAGATTGTTTTACACAAATCTTAATTTACTCTTAGTATTTTACCACTAAAAGTTAAGTTTTACCATTTGTAAAGTAACTAAAGTTTAAAGCTCTATTTTATACAAAATAGAAACGATGTAAAAAAACAAATTGTATTTTTGTGCTATTTGACAATAAAAATGGCGGATTTTTCATTTTTTGTCAACATACGGCTGCTTCCTATGGTTAAATTGCTATCTAAAATCAGATTTCCAATGGAAATTCGTTTCAAAAATGTAACATTTAAGCCGCATACATTGAACATTTTTTTAACTTGATGAAATTTGCCCTCGCAAATTTCTACATAAGCACTGTTTTTTTTAAGTATTTCCAGCTTTGCAGGCTGGCATTTTGTACCGTCTTTGAATACAATACCCTGAGAAAACCTATTTACCATATCTCCTGTAACTTCACCGTCAAGCTCTGCATAATATTTTTTAAAAATGTGCTTTTTGGGAGACAGCATTTTATGGGCAAAATCTCCGTCATCGGTAATTATAATCAATCCTTCCGTGTCCTTATCAAGTCTACCTGCAGGGAAAAGCCCTTTTCTCTTAAACTCATCAGGAAGAATATCAATAACCGTTTTGCAGTCCTTATCCTCTGTAGCTGATACAATTCCTTGGGGCTTGTTCATCATAATGTAAAGGTGTTTTTGAAAATTTAAGGCTTGTCCATTTATTTTTATTTCACAGTTTTCGGGTTCCAGCTTAGTTTCAGGCTTAACAATTATTTCACTGTTGACCATAACCGATTTGGCTTTTATTAACTTTTTAACTTCTTTTCGGGAACCAATTCCCTGTTTTGTCAAAATTTTATCCAATCTTTCCATACTATACCTCAAATCAGGGGTTTATACAGTTCTCCGTAAATACCGCTGAAAATATGTCCCCCAATAACGTGTCCCTTATAAACAAGTAAAGTAACATAATACTTACTGCTTTTCGTTTTATAAACAACACGATTTACTTCCTTACCCTTGTATGACAGCAGATTCAAGCCGATTTTATTCTGCAACTTGTTGTAATCCTTATATGTTTTGTTAAATGTTTCGGGAATCAAAACCTTATCCTTTACCCGGCTTTTCTTTACAACCTTAATATTGAATTGCTGTAAAAACTCAGCCTGTTCTTTTGTATCGGAAGCGTCTGTTGAATAGCTTCCCACTTCATCACAGGTTGCAGTGCTTAGAGTTATTTCATTTCCATGACCTAATACCAAAGAACAAGCAAGCATCAAAACAAATACAAAACAAATCATAACAGCATATTTTCTCATTTGCCTTTTACTGTCAGAAGTAAGTATTGTCACAATATCACCCCACTAAACTATATAAATATATGCGAGGCAATAATAATTTATTATTTGAAAATTTCAGCAATATCAGTTGGCTTATTAGCCCATGCAACAGGATTGTACTTTTTCATTTCATCATTAGCACCATACCCATAGGAGCAAGCTATAAAATCAACACCGCATTCCATAGCTCCTTTAGCGTCATACCAAGTATCTCCCAGTAAAACAGCCTTATCCTTTTCAGCCATAGTGCCACCAAGCTTTTCAATAGCATAAGGAATTAAATCCTTTTTATCCTTACGGGTGTTTTCTCTGTCAGAGCCACAGATTTCGTCAAAATATCCGTCTAAATGAATATCTTTCATTACTTTAATAGCAGACTTCTCAAGCTTTGATGAACAAACTGCAATCTTAACGCACTTTTGTCTTAACTCTTTTAAAACAAGTTCAATGCCCTCAAAAGGCTTGTTCATAAACATTCCTTCTTTTAAGTAATAATCCATATAAATTCTGTAACCCTTATCACAAAGCTCAGGCGGCAGCTTGCAAAGATTCAACAATGTATCAAGAAGCGGAGGTCCGATATATTTTGTATAGTCAGACAAATCCACCATATCTGCTCCTAAATCTTTTAATGTCATTTTCAAGCTGTATCTTATACCTTCAGCACTTTCTGAAATAGTGCCGTCTAAATCCATTAAAATATATTTATACTTCATTTAGTTTGCTGTCCGCCTTTTCTTGAAACTTATCAGCATTTACGCTTACTCTTTTGTGAATACCTTTGGAAATTATACCTTTTTCGTCAAAGGCTTCAACTTCAAATTCAAAAATTCTGCACTCGCATTTTACAAGTGTAGCTTTTGCACTAACCTGTCCACCAAAAGGAGTAGGGCTTGTATGTTCAATGGAAAGTCCTGTGCCAACAGTTGTAATACCATTATCAAGATATTTCCCGGCAAGCTTTGATGCAGCATTTTCCATAAGAGCCACAACCATAGGAGTAGCAAATACTCTTAAATCACCGCTGCCGACATTTACGGCCAGCTTGTCCTCAGTAACCTTAGTGCTTACTACTAAGCTGTCACCGATTTTGATTTTCATAAAATTACCGCCTTGTATTGAGAATTTACATATTTTGTGTTATACTAAGGCATAGCCGTTAATTGTACGGTGTTGCCTCAATTAAGTATGTTATTATTTTAACAGTTTTAAAGTAAAACTTCAATAGGTATTTCAGGCGGTGAGTTATTGAACAGTAAAAAGCGAATATATTTGATTGACGAAATCCGTGGTATTTCTATAATACTTGTGGTTGCTTACCATTTCTTTTATTCAGCAGCAATGGTTTTCCGCTTTGACTGGGCAACAGATATATTTAGTACATTAAGGCAATGGCAACCCTTACTGCCAATGACCTTTGTGCTTTTGTCAGGAATATCCTTTAACCTTAGCAAAAGCAATATTAAACGTGGAATAAAACTCCTGTTAACAGGCATTGCCATAACAATTGTAACTGTAACTTTTCTGCCTGGTGAATCAATATGGTTTGGTATTATACACTTTATTGGCATAGCCAATATAATCTGTGGATTCTTTGAAAAGCCTATAAGGAAAATTCCGGCATTTATCGGAACATTGTTTTTCGGATTTTTATTTTTATTTACCTCATATGTCCCCTCCGGCTATTTGGGATTATATCCTTACCTTGTAATTAAACTGCCTGACTTTTTATATGCAACAGACTTAACTATGTTTTTAGGCTTTCACACAAAAGCATTTATGTCAGCAGACTACAACCCAATTATCCCTTGGATATTTTTATTCATATCAGGCATATGCTTAGGAAAACACATAAAAAGA
>CAYRTG010000015.1:0-31186 GCA_964427365.1 uncultured Ruminococcus sp.
ATTTTCAAAGTTTTTAAAAAATAATTAAAAATCATCTCGCATTTAAGTAGGTCGTGTACTCATCAAGGCACATATTCAGGCTTTGCATCAGTTTAGCGTTATCCTTTCCTACATATCTGAAAGAATGAAATGCAGGTTTCATAGAGGTTTTGCTTTCCTTATCAACACCGTATCGTAAAAGAAACCCATAGGTTACAGAATTTTTTTCAAGCCACTTATACGCAGATGTTTCTCTGAATTTACTATATGTTCCTACAGTATCAAAATACAACAGCAAGCCTGTCTGATACTCACTTTCTCCACCCCTTGGAGTTACCACTTGTGCTTTAGCCTGAGCCGTAACTTCACTTAAGTTATAGGCTTTTAAATACTTTTTGAAAGTCTTGTTGTAGCATTTCTGTTGGTCTTCAAAAGACACATAAGCTTTTTTTAAAATAAGTTTAACTCCTTGATTTTCAGCATCAGCAATCATTTTATTTAAATCTGCTACAACTAAAGAGTTAACTAAATATCCATCATATTCCTGTAATTCAGGTATATAATCCTTTTTCACAGGATTGTTTTTGTTAACTACTTGTAAAAGCTCCGGATTATTGTCGACAGATGTATAAACTTTACTGTTAGCAAATTCATCTCTGTCGTTACTGTAGATTATAAGTCCGGCAACAATACTGCCAACGAATAAAACTACAGCAAGTGTGAATACTACCATACGGATTAGCTGTAAATGACCTGTTTTCTTTTCAGGGTTCAGCTTATAATTACTTCCTAATGAACCGTATCTTCTATAATTCCTCTTTCGGCTTTTATTTTTAAACCCCTTGTAGGAATAATTATACATAAGGTTATTTTATCTCCTTAGAATCAATTTCCTCTACTGCCATTTTAATAAATTCAGAAAGTAGCATTGAGCCTAAATCTCCTTCTTTTCTATGGCGTACAGAAACTGAATTATTTTCAATATCTTTATCACCGATAACAAACATATACGGTATTTTTTCAAGCTGAGCTTCTCTGATTTTATATCCGATTTTTTCACTGCGGTCATCAACCTCTACACGCATGCCCTTTGCTTCAAGCTGCTTTTTAATATCATAAACATAGTCAAGGTGTCTGTCAGCAATGGGAAGAAGCTTAACCTGTACCGGAGCTAGCCACATTGGAAATGCTCCGGCATATTTTTCAATCAAAAGGGCAAGAGTACGCTCATAGCAACCAATTGATGTTCTGTGAATAATGTATGGATTTTTCTTTTTACCATCTCTATCAATATATTCCATACCGAATTTTTCAGAAAGCATTTGGTCAACCTGAATTGTAATAAGAGTATCCTCTTTACCATATACGTTCTTTATCTGAATATCAAGCTTTGGGCCGTAGAATGCAGCTTCGTCAATTCCGATAACGTATGGAATGTCAAGGTGATCAAGAATTTTCTGCATTGTACCCTGTGCTTCATCCCATTGTTCAGGTGTGCCGATATATTTTTCTCTATTATTGGGATCCCATTGTGAAAAGCGATATGAAACGTCTTCATAAAGACCAATAGTTTTTAGCATAAAAATAGAAAGCTCAAGACAACCTTTAAATTCATCTTCAAGCTGTTCAGGGGTACACATAAGGTGACCTTCTGAAATTGTAAACTGCCGAACACGAATCAGCCCATGCATTTCGCCACTTGATTCATTTCTGAATAATGTTGATGTTTCATCATATCGAAGAGGAAGATCACGATATGAACGCTGGCGGTTAAGATATGCCTGATACTGGAAAGGACATGTCATAGGCCGCAATGCGAATACTTCATCGTCCTTTTCTTCATCACCTATAATAAACATACTGTCCATATAGTGATTCCAATGTCCGCTGATTTTATACAAGTCAGATTTTGCCATCATCGGTGTTTTGGTAAGCTGCCAACCTCTTCTTGCCTCTTCATCTTCCACAAAACGCTGTAAAAGCTGAATAATCTTGGCACCCTTTGGTAAAAGGATTGGCAAGCCCTGTCCAATATAATCAACCGTTGTAAACAAACCAAGCTCACGTCCAAGCTTATTGTGGTCACGGTTTTTTGCTTCTTTCATCATTTGCAGATATTCTTCAAGCATTGACGCTTTAGGAAACGCCACGCCATATATACGGGAAAGCTGTGCATTCTTAGCGTCACCATGCCAATATGCCCCTGTGCAGTTTGTTAATGCAATTGCTTTAATAGCAGAAACATCCATAAGATGCGGCCCTGCACAAAGGTCTGTGAAATCACCCTGTCTATAGAAGCTGATTTTTTCGCCTTTATCGGAATGTTCCTTACAAAGTTCAACCTTATAAGGCTCATTCATATCCTCAAGAAGCTTAACAGCCTCAACAGGATCCAACTCAAACTTTTCAACGGCAATTTTGGATTTTACAATTTTTTTCATTTCTGATGTGATTTTATCTAAATCTTCTATTGTAAAAGGTTTTTTTACGTCAAAATCATAATAGAAGCCATTGTCAACTGCCGGTCCTATTGCACACTTTGCATCAGGATATAATCTTTTTACTGCCTGTGCAAGAACATGTGACGCAGTATGCCAAAATGCTCTTTTTCCATTATTATCATCAAAGGTTAATAATTCCAGTTTACAATCCTTTGTTATCGGAGTTCGGAGATCATAAATTTCTCCGTCAATTTTTGCTACACATACAGACTTATATAAGCCCATTCCGATAGATTTAGCTATTTCAGCAGGAGTTATATTTTCCTCGTACTGATTAACTACTCCGCCCTTTAATTCAACATTAATCATTAAATTCTACCCCTTTACATATAAACTAAAAAAGTCGTCCCAATATTCTTTATAAGAATATTGGGACGACTGAAAATACAAATCGTGGTTCCACCCAAGTTCGGTTTAAACCCTCATTTGCCTTTAACGGAGCTACCCGTTGTGTCATTTCCTACACAAGCTCAAAGGTGGTAATGTAAAATCAGCAATATATGCTCGCACCAACCGCATATTCTCTTGAATTCTGAAATAATACATTGTGTCCTAATCAACGCTATTAAATATCATAAATATAATATCACCAAAAGTTGTACTTGTCAACAAATAATTTTTACTAAGCACGCAATTCTAATTTAATAATCTTTTATAAAAAAATTTATTCAGCTGAAGAACTGTTAATATCCGATATAATCTTGTCAATTTCTTTCAAGACAGCTTCTTCACTTTCTTCTTCAGTTGCTGTATCGGTAACAGCCTTTTTACTGCTAATACCGGTATATTCAGCACTGCCGGTAATATTTGTTTCAAAGTTTTCAGCAGCTTCTTTTGCGACGTAAATAGCTTCATCATCTTCGTTGTCCACAGCTTCAGATATTACGATAAAATCATCAGAAGGACCAGATTCTTGCTCTTTTTCAACAAAATAGTTATAATCAAATTCTGTTACATAGTCATTAACTTCATCAGTTGCTAAATCGTAGTCATAGTCATCGCTGTCACTATCAGCAGTTACAATATATCTGTCATCATCTGCACCGTATATGCGATGATTTTCGTCAATATCCCCTATATCAAATTTTATAATCTGTTCATCATTAGTTTTTGAAAATTTTGTTATTTCAATTACTAAAGATAATGAATATAATGATAAAGCTATTATTGTAAATCCCAGAGAATTTTCAGAATAATCAAAACCTTTTGTAAAAATCTCCACAATAGTTTTTGCGCCAAAACCAAAACCCAGTGCTATTAACGGGAAACCATAAAGATAGCAGGATTTAACAGGATTTTTACCCTCTACTGTTGAAATAACCATTGAACTTTTAAAGAGAAAAATCATAGCAAATGCAAACACGAAAAGTCTGATGGGATCTATAGTCATAATTGAAACTGTGCGATTATCAAGAAACTCGCATATTAACATAAGGCATGCCCATGCAGGCATAAACAAAAAATAGGTGCCTAAACGAGGCATAAAATTTCTACCCTGAAAATGAGAAAGGGCAATAAGTACAAATCCGATTGCCGCAAAAATTCCAATAATTGCAGTTATAAGCTTTATTGCGCCTATACTGCTCGTTTGAAATTCTGTTATTATTATAAGGACAGATTTTGATGTAAGAAAAGTTGCTGTAAGTAAAGCAAACACTGACGCCATTATATTATTTGAAAGTATATATACCGACGATGTTTTTTTGTCAGTAATACAAAAAATAATATTAACAAGAAACATCACAAGTACAAGACCTACTGTAAGATAAGATAAATAGATATTATCTATGGGTAATTCAACATTAAAAGCCTGTAGGGTTTTTACTACCAGTACTACCAGTGCTACCGGAATAAATGTTATCCATGATAGTTTTATTCTCATTGATTTCATATAATAATTCCTTTCCCGATATATTTAAGTAATAATACACATATTTCAAATCATATAATATTTTAAGACAAAGGTTCAAGTATGTCAAGGAATTTTATAGGATTAGAGTGAAACTATGAAAAAGAAATTAATTGTTTTAACATTAATTCTTGTTTTAATGTGGAGTATTCCTCTTTTTACCACTAACAATATGATAATAAAAGATTTTAAAAATAAATTTCTAACAGTTAAAGATAGTAAAAAAAGCGCCGATTTGCAATTAACTGACAAAGAAATTATTTATTGTCTTACAGCTGAAAGATACAAAGATGAATATTGTGATGAAGTTATAAAGGCAATGTCTATAATTCTCTATTCTAATTATAAATTTAAGCCATCAGATTTTAAACTAAATAATAAATATAGAGATGAATTTATATTTAAGTATGGCAAGTATGGCAAAAAAAAATTTAAAAAGATGACAAATGCTATAGACAATGTTTACGGCAATATTATTACATATAAAAATAAACCAGCATATATTCCCTGCTATTACAAATCATCCGGAAACACTAAAGGCAGCAAGAAATATCCATACATTAAAAATGCTGCTAGTCCTTGGGATAACACAAAATCAAATCATAAGGTATGTGTAAGCCTTAACGGAATTAACCAACTGTGCAAAAAAGGATATAACTATAAAGAAGCTTTAGGGTGGTATCTGGAAGGCGTTAAAATTGTTAATCATAATTCTGATACAAAAAATAGTTAAAATTAATAAAAAGCAGTTCCTAACATAGCAGTTTTCGAAATAGGAACTGCTTAATTTATCGTATAAAATTATAGGAGTATTAATTATCTTATATTCTATAAATCAGAAGTTTCTGTAACGTTTTACGCTGCGACGTTTTCTGTTGCGGCGTTTGATTATAGAACTGATAATAATATATATTATCAGAAGTACAATAATTGCACCTATTACAAAAATGAACCAATTTGAGAATATAATACTTTTTGCAACTTCAATAACATAAAGGATACCGCTTCTTTCAACAGATTCGCTTGAAACGAGGTTAACCGTTCCAATTTTTTGTTTACCTTTAGCCCCTTTGCCTTCATAGTAAATTACAGCTTTGCCAATTACATCTCCCTTATTTATAGGCGCATCTATACTTTCAGGTATTTCCTTTTTAATGGTGATATCGCTGTCTTCAAAATTCTTTGGCACAACAGCGTTTATGTTTTCTTCCGGTACAAGTTGTACTGAGTTCTTACCCCATGCAAGGTTTATCTTCTGCTCACAAATTGGAGTTTCCTTTGTTGCTACAGGACTTAACTCAAGAGATGTTAATGCCCATCTGAATAATTCCTTTGCATCGATCATAGTTCCGTAAACGTCATTTTCATAGTTTACAGGTGAATTAAGGAACACACCTATATATGAATATCCGTCAGCACTTGCAGATGTTACAAGACAATGTCCGGCTTCGTCGGTAGTACCTGTTTTGATACCTTTTGCATAAGTATAGAAATACTCTCCACCGCGGTTCTGGTCAATCATATAGTTTGTTGTTACAAGTGGGTATGACTCTCCCTCAATGTAATATGTAGTTGTATCGGTAATTTCTGCAAATTTAGGTAAAGTCAAAGCATATCGAGTCATTATATAAAGGTCGTGAGCTGTAGTATAGTGGTTCTTATGATGAAGTCCGTCAGGATTCTCAAAATGTGTATTTTTGCATCCCAGTTCCTTTGCCTTTGCATTCATAAGATTTACAAAACTTTTTATATCACCTTTGCCAACATAGTCTGCCAGCACAATTGCCGCATCATTACCTGAAGGAACCATCATACTGTAAAGAAGGTCAAGAACAGTCATTTTCTCTCCTACGTGATTTCCTACGTGAGCTAGTGAACTGCCTGTTCCGTTAAGTAAATCAAGTACTTCCTGCTTGATTTTCACCTTTGTGCTGAAGTCTTTAACACTCTCTGCAACTACAATGTATGTCATAATTTTAGTTGTAGATGCAGGATACTGCTTTTTATCGGCTTTCACTTCATATACAGTCTGACCTGTATCCATATTTACTACCAAAGCAGATTCGGACTGAAGCTTAACTTTATTTTTATAATTTGCTGCCGATGCAGGTATTAAAGCTGATGATACAAGTGAAATTACAAGTATCGTTACTAAAAATATTGAACACAATCTTTTTTTCATAAAATACCTCTCAATTAGTTTGTTTAACTATTATAATACAAATATCGACTATTTACAATATAAAATATTGATAATTAATTCAAGGTAGCGTTTCCTGTATTTGTAAATAATCTTGATATTTCCGCTTTTAATCCTCTGTAGTTGTCATCAGCTAAATAGTGAGAATCGGTTATTATAAAATCTGCTATTTTTTGAGATAATGCAAGGTTTTCAGTATCTGCAAAGCTTGATATTTTCAGTTCGGGTAAACCATGTTGACGAGATCCGAAAAAGTCGCCGGGACCTCTTAACTTTAAATCTGCGTCTGCTATTTTAAAGCCATCGCCGGTAGTACACATAGTTTTAAGTCTTTCGTATGACGCACCATAATCATAGTTAGAAACTAAAATACAGTAGCTTTTTTCCTTACTGCGTCCAACTCTTCCTCTAAGCTGATGAAGCTGTGACAATCCAAAACGTTCTGCGTTTTCTATCATCATTATTGTAGCATTGGGAACATCAATTCCAACCTCAATAACTGTTGTTGCAACAAGGAGTTTTAATTGGTTTTCAGCAAATTGCTTCATTACCCTTTCTTTATCTGCCGATTTCATTTTTCCGTGAAGTATGCCTACAGGAATATCATTAAAAAAATTTAACATAAGCTCTGCTGCATATTCCTCTGCTGAGGCCAGGTCAGTTTCTCCTTCCTCTACCAAGGGGCATACTATATATGCTTGTCTGCCTTTTTGAATTTCTGTACGAATAAAGCTAAATGCTCGCTGACGCATATTGTCGGTAATTAACAGGGTGTCAATTTCCTGTCTGCCGGGCGGCAGTTCATCTATAATAGATATATCAAGGTCGCCGAATATTATCAGTCCTAATGTTCGTGGAATTGGGGTTGCGCTCATGACAAGCAAATGGGGATCATTTCCCTTAGAAAGAAGCTTGGCTCGCTGAGATACTCCAAATCTATGCTGTTCATCAGTAATTACAAGTCCGAGATTATTAAATACAGTCTTGTCCGTAATTAATGCGTGAGTACCGATTATAATTTGAATTTCACCTGTTTCGAGACCTTGTCGGACCTTATTTTTTTCTGATTGCTTCAGCTTTCCCGTTAACAAGCCAACTGATATATCCGTATTAAAAAATAATTCTTTAAAAGTATTATAATGTTGTTCTGCCAACAGTTCTGTAGGTGCCATAAAAGCTACTTGCATTCCGTTTTTAATGGCTGAATATGACACTGACGCTGCAACGGCTGTTTTACCTGAGCCTACATCCCCCTGAACAAGTCTGTTAAGGGTAATTTCATTATTCATCATATCACTAATACAATCAGAAACTGCTCTTTTCTGAGCATTAGTCAAGCTATATGGCAAAGTGTTTTCAAATTCTTTGGAAAAATCTGATGTTAACAGATTTTTATTATTTTTTCTTTTATGATTTTTAAGTTGCCTTAAACCTAAATTAAGTACTAAAAGCTCCTCAATAATCAGACGATTTTTGGAATCAGAAAGAGCAAAGGAATTTTCGGGAAAATGTATGTTGTTCAAAGCAAATTTCAAATTAACGAGGTTGAATTTATTTCTAATATTTTCAGGTATTGGGTCATTAATACTTTCAGGAAGCATATCAAGGGCTTGTTTTACTGAATTAATTACCATCCTGTTAGTAAGTCCTGCTGTAAGATTATAAACAGGCTTAATCGTTGTGCCACCGGTTTTGGAAAACTCAGGAGCTGTCATCTGCACACCGTAAAGATTTTTGTTTACCTTACCATAAAAAAAGTATGTTTCTCCATATTTAAGCATTGAACTTATAAAACGATTGTTAAAATAAATAAGCTCTATAACTCCTGTTTCGTCACTTACCTGAAGTTTTGAAATCATCTTACCGCTACGGCTATATCCGTTATTTATTGCCGAACATACCTGTCCTTTAATGCATACAATCTCACCGTTTTCAATATCGGAAATATCTTTAACTGCTGACCAATCCTCATAGGTGCGCGGGTAATAGTTAATAAGCTGTCCTATTGAATAGACGCCCAGCTTATTAAAAAGTTCAGCGCGTTTTCTTCCTACGCCCTTGAGGTTTTCAATTTTTAAATTATATAAAGATGCCATATAAACCTCTGTATAAAAGCAGCCGGTGTGCTGCATATTTTTAGCAAATAAACACTATTATCTTATTCTCCGCCAAACAAATATCAAACGGTTTTATATAAAATAAAAAACAATACCCGCACTAATGCGGGCGTTATTATTATTTAAATTTAATTATTCTACACTTAAAATAAAGTAGTAGATTGGCTGACCGCCGTTAATAAGTGAAATATCAACTCTTGAGCCGTACTTATCCTGAAGAATCTCAAGAACCTGTGAAGCATCTTCTTCGGTTACATCCTCACCGTAAATAATTGTAACAAATGATGAATCGTGAGTAATCATATTTTTAGCAAGCTTCACAAGTGCTTTTACAGGAGTTTTCTCAGTAATTGTAAGCTTACCGTTTTCAAGGGCAATAATCTCCCCTTCTTTTATCTTCTGATGTCCGAATTCGCTGTTACGAGCTGCAAATGTTACCTGACCTGTGCCGACGTGCTTTGTTGCATCAAGCATCATATCCTTATTGCTTTCAGGTGTAAGCTCAGGATCATAGCTTAACAGAGCTGTCATACCCTGAGGAATAGTTCTTGTTGGGATAATAATTACATTTCTATCCTCTACCATTGGAATTGTCTGCTCAGCAGCCATAATTATATTTTTATTGTTTGGCAATACCATTACTGTCTTAGCAGGAGTTGCCATAATTGCATCATAAATATCGTCAGTACTTGGATTCATGGACTGTCCGCCGCTTACAACATTGTTACAGCCTAAATCAGTAAATAGATTTGAAATTCCCTCGCCTGCTGCAACTGCCACAAATCCGATCTCTTCAACAGGATCACATGGCTGAAATTCTTTCTTTTTTGGCTTAGCCTGTGCATTATTCTCCTTAGCCTGCTTATGCTGTTCTTTCATATTCTCAACCTTAACAGTCAGAAGTTGACCGAATTCAAGACCTTTCTTTAATGCATCGCCGGGCTGTTCAGTATGAACGTGAACCTTAATAATTTCATCATCATTAACTACAACTACACAGTCACCGATAGTTTCAAGAAAAAGTCTTAGCTCGTTAGGGTCAGTTGCAATTTCGTTGTCACGTCCTACAATAAATTCGGTACAATATGTGAAATTAATATCATCATCAAATTCAGCAGCAGCACTTGTAAAGGAATCCATTTCTTCCTTTGAGTTCTGTTCCTCATAAGGAATAACAATACCATCTTTAAAATAGGAAAGCATACCCTGAAAAATGGAAAGCAATCCCTTACCGCCGGCATCAACTACACCTGCTCTTTTCAGTACAGGTAAAAGCTCAGGAGTTTGTTGTAAAGCCTCTTCAGCAGATTGGCAAACTGCTTCCCATACTTGTGCTACAGATAAATCATCATTGCATACTGCAAGTCCACCCTCGTAGCTTACGCGCGCCACTGTAAGGATTGTACCCTCTGTTGGTTTCATTACAGCCTTGTACGCAGCGTCAACACCGAGTCCAAGGGCTTCGACAAGGTCTTTGCCAGAAGCCTTTTCCTTGTCCTTAAGTCCGTCAGAAAAGCCACGGAACAAAAGAGATAAAATAACGCCTGAGTTTCCTCTAGCACCTCTCAGCATTGCAGAAGCTACTGTTTTTGCAACTTCACCTATTGATGTACTCTCCTGATCTTTAATTGCCTTAACCGCTGCAACAGTAGTCATTGACATATTTGTTCCTGTGTCACCATCCGGTACCGGAAAAATGTTTAAATCATTAATTCTTGTCTTTTGGGTACTGATATTGTTTGAACCTGAAATTACCGCCTGCTTTAATTCCTGACCGTTTATCATATAAGCACTTCCTATTCTTATGCAGAATTAGTTTTTCACAAAATACTACAAATATATATTATACATTAATGGATAAATTTTTCAAGTATTATTTTTATAGAATTCTTAATCTTTCATAACTTGTAGTCTGCCCTGTTTTTTCATCAATATCAAAAATAATACACTCCATTTTACAATCGCCGTTTTGCAAATCAAATCGAACAGGCATATGAGTTTTGAATTTTTCAATTACAATCTCAGGCTTGACGCCTAATATAGAATCTATCGGACCAGTCATTCCAACATCGGTTATATATCCAAGTCCTTTTAAAAAAATCTGCTCGTCTGAGGTCTGAACATGAGTATGTGTTCCAAACAAGGCTGATACTTTACCATCGAGGTAATGAGCCATTGCAAGTTTTTCTGAGGTAGTTTCACAATGAAAATCTACTATTGTAATTTTATCTTCATTATGTTTTAAGAGGGCATCTATTTTATCAAATGGGCTGTCAAGTCCGTTTTCCATATACATTGTCCCCATTAGATTAATGACCTTTACCTGATATCTACCCATATCCACTGTACATTCGCCTTTTCCGGGAGTTGTTCCGTCAGGAAAATTTGCAGGTCTTATTATATATGGTTCTTCGTCAAGGAGGCTGTATACTTCACGTCTTCTAAAAGAGTGATTACCTAAGGTAATAACATTTACTCCGCTATGGAAAAGATAATCCGCAGAGGTTGGTGTAATACCGTTGCCGTCAGCAGAATTTTCACCGTTGCATATTACAAGATCAATTCCTTTTACCTTTTTAAGCGACGGTAGCTTGGCCCTTAAAAACTCACATCCGATTTTTCCTACTACATCACCTATGCACAAAACTCTCATAAATATCATCTTCCTTTATTTTACACAATATTGATATTATATCACATTCAAAAAAATACTCAATCTTTTACGGTTATATTTCCGGTGGGGTCAGTTTCACTGATTTTTATAATATCGGATTTATCCACTTGAATTTTTTGTTCAAGGGCTATGTTTTTATTTATAACATAACTGACCTTTGCTGTTAATTTTTTAGGATTTTGTGAATAGAAGATTTTTCGTGACTTAATAATATTGTTTTTATATTTAAAACATTCATATGCTGCAATTTTTTTAAAAATAATTTTTTTAGCAGTTTGTATATCAATTTTTCTTTTGTATTCATTATAAAAATACTGTCTCTGCTCTGTTGTTCCAATTGGCAGGATTACATTATTAGGATTTAGACGATATGTTCTGAATACACTTAATTTGTTCCCATTTTGAGAGAAATCTGCCTTAAATGGTATTGATATACCCAGAAAATTCAGATTTGATTTTTTACTATAATTCTCGTCAGGAATTAAATATATTTTATTCAGCTTTACATTAAAATTTTTTTCTTCATTAACATCGGCAAAAATTTTTGCTGATGAATGAACATAATTTAAGTCTATCTCCTCAGTTTTTCCTTCTACTACAGCACTTACTAAAAGTTGATTTTCTGCGACTGCTGTCCCTTTTTTCACAACGCAGGTGCCTTGTGACACTAATGTTTTTGTAATTACCCCATCCTGTGAGGCTTTGATATTACAGGGATAGGTTTTATCAGACAGCTTTGGATGTTTGGCTTTTTCCCTTACTTCAACATAAGCTACGTTATTTAATGCGTTTATTGACATCCAACCTACATCGGGCAATAACACCATTGCATCACGAACTACAGCTCGTGTATTTAACCCGCCTTTATATGTCCCTATTTGAAGTCCCACAGATTTTAATACTTTTCTGACATTTCCTTCACCTATTTTTTCAGTTCCCTTTATATCTATTACCCATATAAATTGGTTAAGTAAAGATATAATTAATACTGCAAATACTGCTCCTATCAGCAATCCTTTTCTCTTCTTATATTTTTTAACAAAAAAAGGAAGACCTGTTTTTTCTTTGCACCTTAACAGAACAGAGCAATTTCCTGCCATCTTACGTATATTGAGATAATCTCTCAGCGCCATTTGTCCTATATAACCTTTTTCTGTAGGTACAATATTCCAGTATCGGACTCCGTTTTTGTTTAGTAAATTTATAAATCTTTCAGGAAATCTGCCTGTAACAGTAAACAGTAAATAACCTCTTAGCCATCTTATTATCCTTAGTATCATAAGCTCACCCTTATGTAATAAATTCTGTACTTATTATAAATCCATCAATAACTATTGCCGTAGGCGATATACATTTTAAAGTAAGCCCTCTTCCGTTAAAAGCGATTACCATTGATTTTGTATTTATACGCACAACTTCACTTTCATATTGGAGAACACCTGTTGAGCCTTCAACTGTTACCTGCCTGTTTCCGGTAAACTCAATTATAGGCAAATTATACATGAAATCTACAGGCAATTTTTTTATTGGCAATTTTGGTTTTTCTCTAGACACTTTTTTCATTATTTATCCCCCTCTTTCATATATATTATTGGTGAATAAAAATGATGTACAAATTTTTTGCAAAAAAATCAATAGTGTTTAAAGCTGTCTTTTTAATATTTATTTCTGCAATACTTCTTCTATTCTCCAAAGAATCCACCAAAGGAGTATTAAAAGGTCTCGCATTTTGCGGTGAAGTTTTGGTACCGTCTCTGTTTCCTTTTATGGTTCTATCCGCTTTTGTTGTAAAAAGCGGATTGTCCGTTGCACTCGGCAAGCATATTTCTAATATAACAAGGCTGATTTTCGGATTGTCAGGCAATTGCGGAGCAACAATTTTACTTAGTATGATTGGTGGATATCCTGTTGGGGCAAGAGGAATTTATTTACTATACGAAAATAAGGAAATAACCAAAAATGAGGCTGTTAAAATGTCATATTTTGCAGTTGGTGCAGGTCCCGGATTCTTAGTTTCCTTTATTGGTGCAAACCTGTTAGGCTCACCTGAAATTGGTTTCTGCTTACTTACGGCTCAGGTTGTTTCAGTAATAATTTTAGGAATTCTGAATAAATATATATTTAGAAACAAGGAAAGGTATAATTCTCAAAAGGAAATAAAAGACAGTTCTTTATCTATGACCTCCGCTATAGTTGAAGCTACAGTACAGGGTACATACGGAATTATTGAAATGTGCGGTATGGTAGTAATTTTTTCTGCTATTTTGGAAATAATCAACAGCCTGAATTTTTTGCCTCACAGTTTATATTCGTATGTTACGGTATTTCTTGAGGTTACAAATGCCTGCAATATATTAAGTCAGGACAAAAACATATTACTAATTGCTTTTGCCGCAGGCTTTGGCGGATTATGTGTACACTTTCAGGTTTTTCAGGCTTTAAAAGATATTCAAATAAACAAAGTATTATTTTTCTTATTTCGAATTATTCAAGGATTGATTACCTGTGGCATAACATTTTTTCTATTTAAAATATTAAATATTTCTATACCGGTTTACTCAAGTATTAACAGCGATGTAAAATTTGTTTTAAGTTCATCAATGATTGGCAGCAGCTTACTGATTATTACAGGACTGTGCTTTATTTATACTACAAAAAAATTCAAAGAATAATGGAGGCAATTTTATGTGCGGTATTGCAGGATTGTTGGACAAAAATCAGAATATGACTGAAAATCTGAAGGTACTTTCTGATATGTCAAGAACACTTGAAAAGCGCGGCCCCGATGAAAACGGTGTTTATATTGACCATAATGTGGCACTTCTCCATAGAAGGCTTGTTGTAATTGACAAGGACAACGGCAAGCAGCCTATGATGTGTGGATGTAAAAAGGAAAAATATGTTATTATTTATAATGGTGAACTTTACAATACAGATGAACTAAGAAATGACTTAATATCTAAAGGCTATAGCTTTACCGGTCACAGCGATACTGAGGTTGTACTTAAGACATATATAGAATATGGCAGAGAATGTGCAAATAAACTAAATGGAATTTTTGCTTTTGCAGTATATGAAGTAAAAAAGAAAAAACTTTATTTATGCAGAGATAAGGTTGGAGTTAAGCCTTTATTTTACAGTCAGTTTAAAGATGGTATTGTTTTTGGATCTGAAATTAAATCCCTGCTTGCAAGCGGAAAGGTTAAACCTGTAATTTCTGAGGAAGGTTTATACGAGATTTTCTTTTTAGGTCCTGCACGTACTCCCGGTAATGGTATATTTAAAAATGTTTATGAATTAAAGCCCGGTGAATATGCAGTATATGAAAATGACAATTTATATAAGGTTCAATATTTCAAGCTAACTGCTAAAGAACATACGGACAGCCCGAACCACACTGTTGAGAAAGTCAGATATTTACTTACTGACGCAATCGAAAAACAGCTTGTGTCAGATGTTCCGCTATGCTTCTTTTTATCAGGGGGACTTGACAGCAGTATAATTGTACAAACTGCTGCCGATTACTATAAGAAAATCTGTGGCAATCAGCCTGTTACATATTCTGTTGAGTATAAGGACAATATGAATTATTTTCAGAAAAGTTTGTATCAGCCTACTGCTGATGTAGATTTTATAAACCTTATGGTTAGAAGTGCCCACACAATTCATAATGAGGTAATTCTTGATAATGTTGATTTAGCTCAAGCACTATATCCAAGTGTTAAAGCAAGGGATTTACCGGGGTATGTTGACGTCGACTCTTCACTTCTTTTGTTTTGTGAACAAATAAAAAAAGACTACACAGTTGCTCTTTCAGGCGAGTGTGCAGATGAGCTCTTCGGAGGCTACCCTTGGTATCACAATGAGAAAATACTGTTTGAGGATAATTTTCCTTGGTCTGCTTCTCAGGACATAAGAAAAGGTATTCTTAAAAAGGGAGTACTTCCTAAGGGTGAAGAATATGTAAGAGAAAAATATCTTGACACAATTAAGCATACTGACAAGCTGAACAGCGACAGTAAGTTAAGTTCAAGAATGAGAGAGATGTATGTATTAAATTATTATTGGTTTATGCAATGCCTGCTTGAAAGAAAGGATCGTTGCAGTATGTACAACGGTCTTGAGGTACGTGTTCCTTTCTGTGACTATAGAATTGTAGAATATGCATACAATATGCCTTGGGAAATCAAAGCTTATGAGGGTAGAGAAAAAGGTATTGTAAGAAAAGCCTTTGAGGACATTTTACCAAAAGAAATTGCATGGCGTAAGAAAAGTCCTTATCCTAAAACTCACAACCCAATGTATATGAAAATCTGTACAGAAAAAACATTGGACATTTTAAATAAAAAAACTCCTTTAGTTGATTTACTAAGTGAAAACGGTATTAAAAAAATAATGCAAAACCCTGAGGGTATTTCGTCACCTTGGTACGGTCAGCTTATGAAAGCACCTCAAATACTGGCATATATAATAGAGTTGGATTATTGGTTTGAAAAATATAACATTAATATTGAATAGAGTCTTGTATTGTGGTAAAATCACCTTAGTGGTGATTTAATGACAAAGACAGCTTATGATAAAATTGAAAAGTTTTTTATAAGTCACAGGAAATTTCTTAAGACTTTAAAAATATTATACAAATATATACCATTAATTGTGTTTATAGCCTACCCTGTTATGTTAATAATTTTGCTTTTTCAATATGGTATATTCAGCACAGAATTTTTAAAAGTACTCCTTGTGCCGTTTTGCACATTTATTGCAGTTACGCTTTTAAGATATTATCTGAATTTCCAAAGGCCTTACGAAAAGTATCAGATTAATCCTCTTATAATAAAGTTGACAAAAGGTCAAAGCTTTCCCAGCAGGCACAGCACAAGCATTTTTATTATTGCTATGGCTAATTTATATATTAATGTATATATAGGAATTGTTTTTTTAACTTTAGGCATAATTATCTGTATAACCAGAGTTATTGCAGGGGTTCACTTTATCAAAGATGTAATTACCGGAGCTTTATTTTCAATATTCATAGGAATAGTATTTTTCTTTATGATTTGATGGCTATTTATGTAACAACTTAGATTTCATTAAAAATTACTTATAAATAATATAATCCGATTGCTTGATTTTAGCAGTCGGATTTTTCTATAAAAAATATTAACATATTCAAAATATCACAAATTATGCAAATAAATTAGGGTATAATAAAAATTGTGTAGTTAGTTTTAGTTAATATTGACAAAATTAATGTATTTTTATGTATATTTTAAAAAAAATTATATATTTTATAAAATAAGATGATGATTTTTGATTGACTTTGCATTTTTTCATGTTATAATTTAATTATAATAAGCAAAGGAGATAAAGTAATGCTTACTCAGGAAAGACATAATGAAATATTAAAAATTCTTGCTGAAAAGGGAGCCGTTACAGTAAGTCAATTAAGCAAACTTCTTAACACATCAGAATCTACTATTCGTCGTGACCTTAATAAACTGAACCAAATTGGAAAGCTGACTAAAGTTTTTGGCGGAGCTACCATTAACTCTCAAATATTTGAAGCAAAAGATGACTCAGTCAGCACTCGTTCCAAACTTAATATAGATGAAAAGAATATAATTGGTGAATACGCAGCAAAGCTTATTAATAACTTTGATTTAGTATTTATAGACGCAGGTACTACTACAAAAAAATTGGTTGAACACATTGAAAACAAAAATGCAACCTATGTTACCAATGCTATTGAACATTGTCAGTTTCTTATGCAAAGAGGTTTCAATGTATATATATTAGGCGGCAAGCTAAAGGCTTCCACTGAGTGTGTTGTAGGTGCTGACGGTGTTGATAATTTGCAAAAGTTTAATTTTACCAAATGCTTTCTAGGTACTAACGGAATTGACCTAAACACCGGACTGACAACACCGGACATTGAAGAAGCTCATATTAAGTCGAAGGCTTTGAAGCACAGCTACACAGCATTTATTCTGGCTGACCACACAAAGTTTAATAAGGTTTATCCGGTCACTTTCGGAAAAATTGAAAATGCTTGCATTATTACAGGAAAACCAATTGACAGAAAATATTCAGAACGAACTATAGTCAAGGAGGTATTAGTTTGATTTATACCGTTACTTTCAATCCTGCAATAGATTATATTGTTAATATTGACAGTATGGTTTTTGGTATAACAAACCGTTCTACAGGAGAAAACTATTACTATGGAGGAAAAGGAATAAACGTTTCAACTGTTCTGAGTAATTTGGGACTTGATAATGTTGCCCTTGGTTTTGTAGCAGGATTTACCGGTGATGCTATTGAACAGTGTGCTATTGAGGCAGGAATAAAAACAGATTTTATTCACCTTAAGGAAGGTTTTTCAAGAATCAATATAAAAATCAAGTCATCAGAAGAAACTGAAATTAACTGTCAGGGTCCAAAGATTGCCAAAGAATATATTGACAAACTTTATAAACAGCTTGATAGGCTTGAGAACGGAGATACACTTGTACTTGCAGGAAGTATTCCGAACTCTCTCCCGCAAGATATTTATGAAAATATTATGGAAAAACTTTCAGGAAAAAAAATTCGTTTCGTTGTTGACGCAACTAAAAACCTTCTTATAAATGTGCTTAAGTTTAAACCATTTTTAATAAAACCTAACAAGCAGGAGCTTAGCGAGATGTTCTCAGTTGAGATTAATTCTCGGAAGGATATTATAAAATACGGCAGAAAGCTTCAGAAAATGGGTGCTGTTAACGTGCTTGTTTCGTTAGGCGGAGAAGGTGCATTGCTTATTGACGAGTTTTCAGAAATTCATACTATAGGTGTTGCTAAAGTCAAAATTATAAACACAGTAGGCTCAGGAGATTCTATGGTTGCCGGTTTCATTGCAGGTTATATAGAAAAGAATGATTATACCTATGCTTTAAAGCTGGGTACAGCCTGCGGAAGCGCAACAGCTACGCTGCCGGGTCTTGCTACGAAAGAGAAAATCAATGAATTGCTAAATATACTATAAAGCGAGGTAATAAACAATGCGTATTGTTGATTTATTAAAAAAAGAAGGCATTTCACTTGGTGTAAGTGTTTCTTCCAAAGAAAAAGCCATTGACATAATGGTTGACTTACAGGATAAGTCCGGTAATATCATCAACAAGAAAGCCTATAAAAAAGGTATTCTGAAAAGAGAAGCCGAAGGTTCTACTGCTGTAGGTATGGGAATTGCTATTCCTCATACAAAAAACAAGTCTGTTGTTAAGCCCGGACTTGTGGCAATGACAGTTCCCGATGGTGTTGATTATGAATCTCCAAGCGGTGATATGTCCACTTTGTTATTTATGATTGCAGCACCAAAAGACGGCGGTGATGTTCATCTTGAGGTTCTAAGCAGACTTATGGTTATGCTTATGGATGAAGCTTTTGCTAATAATCTCAGAGCTGCTGCTACGGCTGATGAATTTTTAAAAATTATTGACAAAAAGGAAACAGAAAAGTTTTCTTAAATTAAAAATCATTTACAAGGAGAAAAAATAATGAGTAAAGAGGTTAAAATCGTTGCTGTTACAGCTTGTCCTACCGGTATAGCTCACACTTATATGGCAGCAGAAAAGCTTGAACAAACAGCTAAAGACTTAGGCTACACTCTCAAGTGTGAAACCAATGGCTCAGGCGGAGCTAAAAATGTTTTGACAGCAGAAGAAATTGCTGAAGCAGATGGCGTTATTATTGCTGCCGACATTACAATTAACCTTGCTCGTTTTGACGGCAAGCCGGTTCTTCAGTGTAAGGTTGCTGACGGTATTCACAAAGCTGAAGAGCTTATTAACAAAATTGTTAACAATGAAGTCCCTGTTTACACACACAAAGGGTCAAAATCTGAGGGCGGTTCTAAGAAAAAAGGCGGCGTTTACGGTCACCTTATGAACGGTGTATCCCATATGCTTCCATTTGTTGTAGCCGGCGGTATTTTTATTGCTATTGCATTCTTAATTGATACAATTTGCGGTAATGCCGGAGGTAGTGATTTTGGTACAGTTGCCCCTGCTGCTGCATGGTTTAAAGCCATGGGCGGTCTTGCATTTAACCTTATGGTTCCTATTCTTGCCGGTTATATTGCAATGTCTATAGCTGACAGACCGGGACTTTTGGTTGGCTTTGTCGGCGGTCTTCTCGCCACAAGCGGATCAACATTTATTGCTCCGAGCGGAGATATTCCGTCAGGCTTCTTAGGTGGTCTTTTGGCAGGTTTTGCCGGTGGTTACTTAATGCTTGGAATTGAAAGAATATGTGAAAAAATGCCAAAGGCTCTTGAGGGTATTAAACCTGTACTTATCTATCCTCTCTTAGGCTTAGGCGGAGTTGCTGTTATTATGTGTGCAGTAAACCCGATTATGGGACTTATTAACACTGGTATGTCAAACGGTCTTACAGCTATGGCTGCAACAGAAGGTCTTATGATTCCTCTCTGTGCTTTACTTGCAGGAATGATGGCTATTGATATGGGTGGTCCTTTCAACAAGGCTGCTTACGTATTTGCAACAGGTATGCTTGCGCTTCAAACAGACGCTGCTTATATGATTATGGCTGCTGTTATGATTGGCGGTATGGTTCCGCCAATAGCTATTGCTCTTTCTAACACATTTTTCAAAAATCGTTGGACTGATGAT
This sequence comes from uncultured Ruminococcus sp., assembly GCA_964427365.1. Lineage (GTDB taxonomy): Bacteria > Bacillota > Clostridia > Oscillospirales > Acutalibacteraceae > Ruminococcoides. Next base: position 20,050 of record CAYRTG010000015.1, read on the forward strand.
GAAAAGAAAAATGCTCCTGTAAACTATATTATGGGTCTTTCATTCATCACAGAAGGTGCTATTCCTTATGCAGCTTCTTATCCGCTCCAGGTTATCCCATCTTGTATTGTAGGTTCTGCTGCTGCGGGCGCACTTTCAGCTCTATTTGGCTGTAAGCTAATGGCTCCTCATGGTGGTGTATTCGTATTTGCTACAATGCAGGGAACATGGTATTGGTATCTTTTAGCATTGGCTGTAGGTGCTGTAATAGGTATGCTTATGCTGGCTATACTAAAGAAAAAGGCAAAATAATTATTAAATATCAGGAGAATTTAGAATGGTTTCACAGAAAGTAACATTAACAAACGGACAGGGTTTTCATATGCGTCCTGCAGGCGTGTTTGCTGCAGCAATGGGAAAATTCAGTTCAAATGTAACAATTAAATTTAACGGCAATGAAATTAACGGCAAAAGCCTTATGAATATCATTGCGGCTTGTATTAAATGTGGCAGCGAAGTTGAAATTTGCTGTGAGGGTGCTGATGAAAACGAAGCACTTAAAGCCGCTGTTGACCTTGTAGAAAGCGGTTTAGGAGAATAATCCTTATGGGCAGGGATGGACACACTTCCACCCTGCCTCATTTTAATATTCAGAGGTGATTTTTAATGTTTAAAGGTATTGGAGGTTCAGCAGGTATCGGGATAGGAAAGGTGATGCTGGTTATTGAGCAGCACCTTGATTTTACGCCAAAGACTGTTTCTGATACAGATGCGGAACTTACAAGATACAAAAATGCTGTTTCACAGTTTTGCAGGAATACCAAAATTCAGGCTGAACAGTTAAAAGCATCTGCCGGTGAAAAAGAGGCAGAAATCATTATGGGACATATCCTTATGATTCAGGATCCGTATATGAATGGCGAAATTGAAAATTCTATCAAAGGCGGCAACTGTGCTGAACAGGCATTAACGGATGTATGTAATATGTTTATTACTTTATTTTCATCAGCTGATGATGATCTTACTCAACAGCGTGCTACCGACGTTAAAGATATAAAGAACGGAATACTCTCTATACTTTTGGGTGTTGAAGAAGTTAAAATCAGTAATGCGCCTAAGGGTACAGTTCTTGTAGCTAGAGATTTAACTCCATCAATGACAGCAGGCATAAACAAGGAAAATGTTGTTGGTATTATTACAGAGGTTGGAGGAAAAACCTCGCATTCTGCAATTTTGGCAAGAGCTCTGGAAATTCCTGCTGTTTTAAGTATTCAGGATATTACCTCAAAGCTTTCTGATGGCGACACCGTTATAGTTGACGGCAGCGAAAGTTTAATTATTGAAAATCCTACTGCGGAACAAGTTATTGAATACAGTACTAAAAGAAATGCTTATATTAAGGAAAAAGCTGAGCTTACTAAGTATATTGGAAAAGCTACCCAAACAAAAGACGGCATTTCAGTTGAATTAGTTGGCAATATTGGCAACCCTGAGGATGCAAACAAGGTTATTGAATGTGACGGTGAAGGTATCGGACTGTTCAGAACAGAGTTTCTGTTTATGGACAGAGATAAAATGCCAACTGAGGAAGAACAGTTCGAAGCATATAAAAAAGTAGCCCTTATTATGAAAGATAAGCCTGTTATCATAAGAACTCTTGATGTTGGCGGTGACAAAAATATTCCTTATCTTGGTCTTAAAAAGGAAGAAAATCCGTTTATGGGATTCAGAGCTGTCAGATATTGCCTTGAAAATATTGATTTGTATAAAACACAGCTTAGAGCATTGCTAAGAGCAAGTGCATTCGGCAATATAAAAATTATGGTGCCCCTTGTTGTTGATATTCAGGAGCTTAGAAGTGTAAAAAATGTCATTAAAGAAATTATGGCTGACTTTGACAACAAGAGCATTGCTTACAATAAGGACATACAGGTTGGTGTTATGGTTGAAACCCCTGCGGCAAGTATTATTGCAGATTTACTGGCACAGGAGGCTGATTTCTTCTCTATAGGCACAAACGACCTTACGGGATATACAATGTGTGTTGACAGAGGTAATGCTGATGTTGCTTATCTCTATTCTCCATTCCAGCCTGCTGTACTTCGCTCAATCAAGCACATAATTGAATGTGGTAACGAAAAGGGTATTATGGTAGGAATGTGCGGTGAAGCCGCTGCTGACCCAATGCTTATTCCTCTCCTTATTTCGTTTGGACTTAATGAATTTTCTGTATCTGCTACTTCTATACTTGCAACAAGAAAGGCTATTTCAAAATGGTCAAAGGACGAAGCTGACAAGGTTGCACAGAAAGTTATGATAATGACATCTAAAGAGGATATTTGCAAATATTTGCAATCTTTATAAATCTACTATTTTATTAACCTGTATCTTTAATAAAAAATAAAATTTATATTCAGATACAGGTTTGGTGAAATAATACATAAAAAAATTGTAAAAACAGGTATAAATTTGTACTTATAAAAGATTGACACTTTTTTAACAACGTGTTATTATCCTAATGTAATCTTATATATGGAAATTCTCCATATTTTGAAAGGATAAACAATGAAAAAATTATTAGTTGCATTACTTTCAATCTCTGTTATTTCTTCAGCTTTTGCCCTGACTTCCTGCAGTTGCAGTAGCGAAACGCCTCTTAAAGTTGGTGAAACTGTTGCTCCGGACTTTAACGACAAGGGTATTAGCTACAATATGAATGACGACGGAACACTTAAGGTTGTCTATGCTAAAGATGATGATAAAGTCACTATTCCTGAATCATATATGGGCATGAAAATTACTAAAGTGGGAAGATCGGCATTTAAAATGTCTGATGTAAAAAAGGTAGTTTTACCGGACACAATTACTGAAATTGAGGATTTTGCTTTTAGTTTTTCTTCAAAGCTTAGTGAAATTCAATTATGTGAAGGTATTACTTCCATTGGAACAAACGCTTTTTCAGGATGTGTAAATCTTAAAAGCATTCAACTTCCGTCAACACTTGAGTATATTGACATATTTGCTTTTGATGCATCAGGACTTGAAAATATTGTAATTCCCGAAAATGTTAAAACTGTTGGCGAATATGCATTTGCTGAATGTACAGAACTTAAGAATGTTACTTTTGAAGGAATTAAAACTACTATTTCTGAAAATACCTTTAACACAAGTTCTAATGTAAGTATTGTTGCTGACAAAAATGCCGCTGTTATTAAAACTGCTAAAAGCAATGGCATTCACTACTCTATTAAATAGTTTATTATTCAACTTTGTTGAATCTTATAATGGATAGAATTATTATTCGGAGGTCTTATTATGAGTACAGAAAAGTACCCAATCGTTGACAGCGTAGAATCATTTGAGGCTACGCTTGCAAAGGTCAGAAAAGCACAAAAAGCTTTTTCTGCTTTCTCACAGAAGCAGGTTGACAAAATTTTCTTGGCTGCTGCTTCAGCTGCAAACAAGATGAGAATTCCACTAGCTAAAATGGCTGTTGAAGAAACAGGCATGGGCATAGTTGAAGACAAAGTAATTAAAAACCACTATGCTGCTGAATATATCTACAATACATACAAGAATATGAAAACTTGCGGTGTTATAGAGGAGGACAAATCAGCAGGTCTTACTAAAATTGCTGAGCCAATCGGTATAGTTGGTGCTGTTATTCCAACAACTAACCCTACTTCTACTGCAATTTTTAAAACACTTATATGCTTAAAAACAAGAAACGGCATCATTATCAGTCCTCACCCAAGAGCTAAAAAATCTACTATCGCTGCTGCTAAAATCGTTTTGGAAGCTGCTGTAGCTGCAGGTGCACCTGAGGGCATTATAAGTTGGATTGACGTTCCGTCTCTTGACCTTACAAACCTTGTTATGCAGGAAACTGATATTATTTTGGCTACAGGCGGTCCCGGTATGGTAAAATCTGCTTATTCAAGCGGTACTCCTGCTATTGGTGTTGGTGCAGGTAATGCTGCTGCTATTATTGATTCTTCTGCTGATATCATTAATGCAGTTAACTCAATTATTCATTCAAAGACTTTTGACAATGGTATGATTTGTGCTACTGAACAAACTATAATTGCTGAAAAATCTATTTATAATGCTGTTAAAGATGAATTCATTAATAGAGGATGCTATTTTCTTAAAGAAGATGAGGCTGATAAGCTTAGAAAGACTATGCTTATTAACGGTGCTCTCAACGCAAAGATTGTTGGTCAGCGTCCTGTTACCATTGCTAAAATGGCAGGTTTTTCAGTTCCGGAGGAAACTAAGATTCTCATTGGTGAAGCTACACGCACAGATACTGATGAAGCATTTGGCCATGAAAAGCTGACAACAATTCTGGGTATGTATAAATCTAAGAATTTTGAAGATTCTCTTAACATCGCCGAAGCACTTCTTAATAATAACGGCGGTCTTGGTCATACCTCTGTTCTTTGGATTGACAATATTAACGAAAGAGAAAAACTTAACCAGTTTGCTGAAAGAATGAAAGCTTGTCGTCTTATTGTAAATACTCCTTCCTCATTAGGAGGTATCGGTGATATTTACAACTTTAAGCTTACTCCATCACTTACACTTGGTTGCGGTTCTTGGGGCGGCAACTCAGTTTCCGAAAATGTTGGCTGTAAGCATCTTATCAACATTAAAACAGTAGCTGAAAGGAGAGAAAATATGCTTTGGTTCAGAGCACCTGAAAAGGTTTATATTAAGAAAGGCTGTATGCCTGTTGCTCTTCAAGAGCTTAAAGATGTAATGGGTAAAAAGAGAGCGTTTATTGTTACTGACTCATTTCTTTTCAAAAATGGTTACACTAAACCAATTACCGATAAACTTGACGAAATGGGTATTGTTCATACTACATTTGCTGATGTTGAGCCTGATCCATCACTTCTCTCTGCGCAAAAGGGTGCTGAGGCTATGAGAAAGTTTGAGCCTGATGTAATTATAGCTCTCGGCGGCGGTTCTGCTATGGACGCAGGTAAGATTATGTGGGTTCTTTACGAGCATCCGGACGCTGACTTTATGGATATGGCTATGCGTTTCAACGATATTCGCAAGAGAATTTACACATTTCCTAAAATGGGTGAAAAAGCTTACTTCATTGCTGTACCAACATCTTCAGGTACAGGCTCGGAGGTTACACCATTTGCAGTTATTACAGATCAGAACACAGGCATTAAATATCCGTTAGCCGACTACGAGTTAATGCCAAATATGGCTATTGTTGACGCTGATAATATGATGTCTGGTCCTAAAGGACTTACGGCTGCTTCAGGTATAGACGCAGTTACTCATGCTCTTGAGGCTTACGCTTCAATGCTTGCTACTGAGTTTACAGATGGCTTGGCTCTTAAGGCTCTTGACGGAATTTTTAAATATCTGCCTGCTTGCTATGAAAACGGTATGAACGAACCATTTGCTCGTGAAAGAGTTGCTAATGCGGCTACTATGGCAGGTATGGCTTTTGCTAACGCATTCTTAGGAGTTTGTCACTCAATGGCACATAAGCTTGGCGCTTTTCACCACTTGCCACACGGTATTGCTAATGCAGTTATGATTGAACACGTTATCCGTTTCAACTCATCTGAAACACCAAATAAAATGGGTACATTCTCTCAGTATGATCACCCTCATACAAAGGCTCGTTATGCTGAGATTGCTAAGTTCTTAGGTCTTGCAGGTAAGAATGACGACCAGAGTGTTGAAAATCTTATTAGTGCTATTAATGAACTTAAGGCTAAGGTTGGCATTAAGGAAACAATTGCCGACTACAATGTAGATGAAAAGTATTTCCTTGATACTCTTGACGAAATGGTTGAGCAAGCATTTGATGACCAGTGCACAGGCGCTAACCCAAGATACCCGCTTATGAGCGAAATTAAGGAAATGTATTTAAAGGCTTACTACGGTAAGAACTATAAAAAGTAATATAGGAGAGTTCATATTATGAAGCTTGATAATATAATTTATAAATCCGAGAACAAAACTATCTATCGTGACGGCAACAGAGCTATAAAGGTTTTTGATAAAACTTTCTCAAAATCTAATGTTCTTAACGAGGCTTTAAATCAGGCTCGTGTTGAAGAAACTACTGACCTTAATATTCCAAGAATTCACGAGGTTACACTAATTGACGGCAAGTGGGCTATTGTTTCTGACTTCATTGAAGGAAAAACTTTAGATAAGCTAATGGAAGAAAATCCTGATAAAATTGATGAATATCTTGAATTATTTGTTAATATTCAGATTAATATTCTCTCAAAAAAATCAAATATGCTTCCCAAACTAAAAAGTAAGATGTCTGAAAAGGTTGACCTTACTGATTTAGACGCTACTACTCGCTATGAGCTTCAGGCAAGAATCAGTGGTATGAAAAATCACAACAAACTTTGTCACGGTGACTTTAACCCTTCTAACGTTATTATTACACCTGACGGCGAACCATGCATTATTGACTGGGCTCACGCAACTCAGGGTAACGGTTCCGCTGACGTTGCAAGAACATATCTCCTGTTCAAGTTAAAAGGTATGGATCAGATTGCAGAAAAATATCTTAACCTTTACTCTCTGAAAACCGACACTGCTAAACAGCTTGTACAAAGATGGATGCCAATTGTTGCTGCATCACAGTCTGTTAAGAAAAAACCTGAGGAACGTGACTTTCTGTTATCTTGGGTTGACATTGCGGAATATGAATAATATTTTTATAGCATAATTTTCACCTTCTGAGCATATAATAGTTCAGGAGGTGATTTTTTATGCATATGGTACATAATTTAGATTTCAAGAAATTGGCGGTTAGCTGCGGTATAAGTTTGGGTGTGGGAGCATTATCTTCTTTTATTTCCATGTTCGGACGAGATAATTTTAAAGACGCAGTAAAGCCACCTCTCAATCCGCCGGAATGGCTCTTTCCTGTCGTATGGACAATTCTATTTATACTAATGGGTATTTCCGCCTATTTAATTTATATGTCTGACAGTGAAGATGAAGAAAAAAGTAAAGCACTTACAATTTATGCTGTACAACTGCTTGTAAACTTTTTCTGGTCTATTATTTTCTTTAATCTATCCGCTTATCTGTTTGCTTCGATTTGGATACTGTTTTTACTGGGACTAATTGTAGCAATGATTATTAGCTTTTATAAAATAAATAAAACAGCCGCATTACTGCAGATACCATATCTTATATGGGTAGCATTTGCAACTTATTTGACAATTGCAATTACAATTATAAATTAAAATAACAATGAATAAAGCCCACAGCAAAAGCTGTGGGCTGAAATTTTATCAGAACATTGGTCTATCTCCAAGTAAATAATTATTTAATGTATTTAGTATAATTTGAATTTTAAAGATAAATCAAACTTCTCATCGGACTATCTCCAATCACTGATTATTAAAATCTTATTAAATGTATAATTAAATATTACATTGGACCAGTCTCCATAATTAATAATTGATGATAATTTTAAAAAATATTATATTGTTATGCGATTCAATTTATGCCACTAAGTGGCCAAATTAGTTTGGCGGAAGACTCCGCTTTATGTCTTTAATATGAGTTGTAAAAGGTCTTCGTAACATTATTAAAACCTCCTGTTCTCTTTTGTTGTGTATATTATATAATAGTTTTTATCATTTGTCAAGTATTTTATAAAATATTTTTAAAATTTTTTTATTAAACACTTTTTGCGGTTTATTTTTATTTTATTTGTATAAAAAATAACGCTCTGCAAAAGCAAAGCGTCTAATTATTTATTATACATTAACTGTAGCAACGTGATAGCCTAAATAGCAATATCCGTAGTCGGCTCCTGTTGTAATCTTACCATCCCATGGGTCAAGAATCTTATAATCGCTTAGACTTGTACCATCACCTGTGTATCCATAAAAGGTTACGTAATGTGTTGATGATGTGCCGCAGCTTAGTAAACCCACACAAGCTCTGTTATTATCAATTTCTGATTTAATCGTATTTAGCATATCTGCTGATGAGCCAAAACGTCTGTATGTACCACCATTCCAATTACATCCGTCACCGAACCAAAAAGCTCCCGGAGCCTTCATTGTTCCGGTTACCTGATAATAAGCATATGCAAATGAATATGCACTACACATAATCGTGGAGCTTGGATATGCGAGCTGTGTCTGACATCCTATTTTTGATGAAATTTCAGACATTTTACTGTCTGTAATATAATACATAACTGTTGATTTATTCTTTTTTACCGTAAGATTGCAGATATCCTTAATACCGTTACATTCAGCAACAATTTTTACTGTTCCCGGTTTTTTACAAGTCACCTTACCGTTTTCCTTAACAATAGCTACTTTTTTATTAGTGCTGTAAAAAACAGGTTTATAGCTGTCATAGTTTACATCTGCATTTATTTTAAACTTGTTACCTACCGTCATCTTTGAATTGATATTTTTAATATCAATTTCTAAAGAATAGTTTTCAGGACCAAAATTGCTTTTATCCAATTTGTTTAAAATATACTTGTTAAGGTTTGAAGGAAGATTTGTCTGTTCCGGCTTGATTTCTGTTTTTTGCTTTATGCTTTCCTCTAATGCCATAGCATTAGTTCCACAGGAAGCTAACAAAGCAACTGCAAGAAAACTTGCAAGAAAAATATTCTTCATATAAACTCCTTAATTAATTTTAGTCAGAATTTTATTGACTTAATCTTTTAAATTGTAACAATATTGTAACAAGTTCAAGCCTATTACGTCAAGTTATTTCAGAATTTATGGATATTCTCACAAGTATATTATAATTTATAATTGCTATTTTATTGAATTTTATATTTTAGAAACAAATCAAAAAATTATAAACATAAAATTTTTGCTTTTTATAATAATTTTTTGTATAATTTTTTCTTGCAAAAATTAAAAATTTTGCAAGAAAAAAACAGCAGCTGTTTTAATTTGGCTGCTGTCAGTTTTATATAATGCTGATTTATTTGGAATATAGGTTATCTGAAATTATCAACAGGATTATAATACACGCTGAGGAACATTTCAAAGAATTTATCTTCATCTACGTAGAACTCAGCAAATTCCTCTCCCTTTTTAACCTTACCGGGTACGCTCTTAATCTGAAACTCATTATAGCCGCCTCTTATGGCAGTAATAGCTAAGTGAGTGATTTTTGAAGCATTTAGATTTGTACAGATGTAAGGTTTAGCTGCATTGAAAACATTGATAGGAGTTGTAATATCCTGCTTGCTTTGTTCAATTAATGACCTTGCAAAGCTTTCCAAATATACTTTTTGTCTTTTCATACGAAAGTTATTGCCCTCTACTGTTTCGTGACTTCTGTCACGTACAAAAGACTGAGCCTGACTTCCTCTTAGGTTATAAGTTTCACCTGCCACAAATGTTCCTATAGTTTCAGGAGATACAACCGTGATTCCTCCCATAGTATCATTGATTGTGCCAATACCCTGTAAATCCAATGACAAGTATGAGTTTATAGGTATATTGTAGAACAACTGCTTTACTGCCACAAGTTCATTGCGACAGCTTGTTTCTGCTCCATCACCGTATGCATAAGCAAGACATATCTGAGCTTTTTTAGTTTCAATATAGTTGCCGTCAGTTGAATAAATACCAATATCAGTCATGGTTTCACGAGAGATATTTATCAAATTAGTATTCCCTGTTTCAGTATCTATTGTAATGAGAAACAATGCGTCTGAATCTCCGCCTGTACCAACATGACCGTCAACATTTCCCAAAGTTTCTCTGTCAATACCCATACAAAGAATACTTGCGATATTTTCATTATATTTATATTGCACACCCTTATATGTAATGTACATACCATTGTCATAATTTTCAATATCTTTAGGTACTGCAATTGAAAGATTATCTGTATTTGTAAGCTCTGCTTTTCCTAGTAAATTCAAATATACAACAGAGCTTACTAATAATATTATTAAAGCAAGTAATGTTGAAATAATACCTATAGAAACTTTCTGCCACTTCTTCAAACGTTTTCTTCTATGATGCTTGCTGTGGTGGTGTCTATGCTTATGGTGACTCTTTCTTCTATTAAAAAGAGATAGACCTCTGCTGCTGTTATGTCTGCTTCTATGACGTTTTTTATTCTGTCTGTAAACATAATCATCTAAGTCATCATAAGCAAAAGCCTGACTGTTTGTTCCCGTTTCAGGATTTATTTTATCATGATCTACAGGAGAAGCAAAGTCAATGTCTTTTTGTATATGTACATCTGAAGAAGCTTGCTCTGCGTCTTTATCTGAATTATTAGGTTTTATAAATACAATATCTTCGCTGTCAGCTATTGGGTTATGGTTATGATTTCTTCCGTTATCTGGTAAGTTCATTCTTAATTTGTACCCCCTGTACTAAAAATCTGCCTTGTCCACTATTAAGGCAAGTACTTAGTGTTACAACTTTATCATTTACAGTAAGCTTATGGTCAAGCTTATTACGTACATTTTTTATGGTTGAGCGTGGATTCTGAATCATCTTAAGATAGTCCTTGAAAACTTTATTTTCGGAAAAGTTAAATGAATTCATTATATGTCTGTCGTCATAATTGTGGGCAGACACAATTTCATATGTTAGTTTTCTTTCAGGCGTATATATATAGAAATACTTATGCTTTTTAAAAAATTCTTTATCCTCAAATTTATGTAGAGTAGCAAACATTGAACCGTTCTTCATATTATGACCGTAAAGAACAGTTACTCTGTCAGTCATATCAGCTCTGTTACAGTACTCTGCATATATTGAACCGGCGTAACTGTAATTACCGTAAATATCTTTATGCAAGTAGAAATCGTCTTCTACTTCGCTTTGAAGTAACGGATAATCAACCTTGGTTCCCGGTACATAAAGCCATGCAAATACTTCATTATTAGTCTTTTGCAATGATTTAAAATCAATAGGATTGCCTACAACCATTTCCTTTGGAGTTGTTTTCTCGACTGAAACATTAGAGTTAAGCTCCTGATAATTTTTATCTGCCTCGTATTCTTTATATGTATTATATAAAATATAGCCAACAAAACCAAGAACAATCAAAAGTATGACGATAATTGTACCTGCTATTATTTTACTTCTTGTTTCTTTTTTCATATATTTCACCAAATTTCAACAAATACATTATATTACTT
>CAYRTG010000016.1:0-30876 GCA_964427365.1 uncultured Ruminococcus sp.
GGAACGGTAATATTTTAATAAAGGTGATTTTAATGAAAAGACTTTTAGCAGTAGCCGCTTTATCTGTAATGATGTTGTTTGCTTTTACAAGCTGTAGTGGCGATGATATGATGATGGATGAAACAATTATGTCATCTGAAACTGAAGATAATGCCGCAGAAAATAATGATGATTCAATATTGGGCGAAGATAACAGTGGTGAAGTTACAGATAATGACGGAATAATTGATGATGAAGATGATCAAGATGATAATGACGATAATATGACAGAAAGCACAAGTTCAACTAATGCTGATGACAATTTAAATTCCGATGCAGAAACTGAAACCGAAACATATTAAATAACATAAGAAACGGCAAGTTAAAAACTTGCCGTTTTATACTACCTTTTCAAGCTCTCTTTTTAACCTTTTAATTATTTTTTTCTCAAGCCTGGATATATATGATTGAGAAATGCCAAGATAATCAGCCACTTCTTTTTGGGTATGTTCTTTTTTTCCGTTTAATCCAAACCTAAGTTCCATAATAAGAGATTCACGCTGGTTGAGTTTTGATACTGCATCTAATAAAAGACTGCATTCCATTGTGTTTTCAATATCTCTGTTTATTATATCCGGATCTGAACCCAGTACATCACAAAGCAGAAGCTCGTTGCCGTCCCAATCTGTGTTTAGTGGCTCGTCAATAGATACTTCATTTTTTAGCTGGCTGCTTTTTCTCAAAAACATAAGTATTTCATTTTCAATACATCTTGAAGCATAGGTGGCAAGCTTAATATTTTTGTCAGGTTTGAATGTGTTTACCGCTTTAATAAGTCCAATAGTGCCAATTGAAATCAGGTCTTCAATATTTGCACCCGCAGTTTCGAATTTTTTTGATATATAAACGACCAATCTCAGATTATGTACAATCAGCTTTTCCTTATAACTTTCATCGCCGGTTTTAATATGCTCAATTACAGATAATTCTTCCTCCTTACTTAATGGAGGTGGCAAAGTTTCACTTCCGTTAATATAGAATACTTCATTGTCAGTAATGAATAGGTTTATTATTTTTTGTTTTAACATAGCAAAATACATAAATATTATCCTTTCAATAAATTTTCAGGTAAAAGTCCCTTAATTTCGGTTTTAAGCATATCTCTACAGATTCCTATATATATTTCTTTTTCTTGTGGAATACAGTCAATTTCAATTTTGTCAGGTTTAAATCCATATATAATACCTTTACCTCCAAGACTATTATAGGGAATTATTCTTTTTACATTGTCAGGTATATTAAAATCTTTTAGCATAATTTCCTCAATGATTATTACATCACTTCCGGAAAATGGCTCTTTTACATTACATCCGCTGTCATATTTGCAATTAACTTGAATTGTTGCACCTCCATAATGAATATTAACCTTATGTAATTGAAAAGACCTTGTTGTATTTGAAAAAATTTTTCTGTATATAAATAGTATAAAGTAAATTACAAGGGTTAAAATAATTAGCAGAGCAGGGGAAATGTTAAAATAAACAGTGTCATTTATTACTTCCATACCATTTGGATGTATCGTAAGGTAAAAGAAAATTAATGCACCGTTTAAAAGAAAAGACAGCACAAATAATGTTGATACTTTCTTAATAAAAAGCTTTTTGTTTTTGTATCCAAAAGTTATCAGAACTAATAATACTGCTGTAATTACTTTTATAAATAAACTTATTATTAAATTTATCTCAGGCATTAATGATAATAAGCTTAAAGCTCCCCCACATACACAGCCTAAAATCAGTCTTATGTATTTTAGCTTTAGGTTAAGTATTCTTTTTAAACAAAGCAGCAACAGATAATCTTCAAACATATTTGTAAAGATAAGTACATCTATATATACAACCTGCAAAGTAATGCTCCTTTCCATAAATATTATTGCATTATTTTGCAGTAAACTATGTCAAAAACAGGGAGAGTTAATTGTTGTTTAGTGTAATTTTAGGAATATTTATAGGAATAATAATTGGGATAGGATTTATGGCAGTATTTAATTATTATAGTTAAATAAGAGGAATAATATGTCTGAAAATGAAAAATTAAAAATAGATTTGAAGAATTTTATAAATGGTGCAGAAAATCTTACAAAAACCGCACAGGATAGTGCTGTAGAATATATTAACGGTATAGCAGATAAAATTCAGAAATTTGCCGCAGATAAAGTTGAAACCGCAGAAGAAAAAGTCATAAATCTTTTAGATAACTTTGAATCTGATAATAATAAAAAATCCCCTTCCTAAACAGGAAGGGGAAGAAGTTGTACCATTTTACATAGTAATATTTCTTTTTCCGAGGAATAAAATTGCTAACATTCCGGAACCAACGTGCGTACCTATTACAGGACCAATATCACAAATCATTGTATCCTTAACCAAAGGCTTAACCCTTTTGGCAAGTTCTTTTGCACCTGCGATATTATCAGCATGACCTATTAGAATAGTCTGATTTTTATAATCTTTTCCGTCACGCTGCATTTTTTTTATTAGTGCATCATAAACTCCGTTAGTGCCTCTGATTTTACCAACATTAATAAGCTTACCTTTTTCATCAACGCTGATAACGGGTTTAATCTGTAGTGCTTTGGCAAAAGTGGCAGTTACAGCAGAAATCCTGCCGCCGCGCTTTAGCTGGTCAATGTCATCAACCACAAACCAATGACAGCAGTTCATTTTTATATTTTCAGTATAAAGTGTAAGTGTTTCAAGATCAGGTTTTTCGTTTTTATATTTTAATCCAACATAATACATTAGTAATCCCTGACCAACAGAAGCACATAGTGAATCAATTACATTAATTTTTCGGTCAGGATACTTTTCCATAAGCTCTTTTGCTGCGATTGTAGCACGTTCATATGTACCGCTTAAACCTGAAGTGAAGCAAATGTATAATATATCATTGCCTTTTTTTAAATGCGGTTCAAAATAATTAATAAAACTTGCTGTGTTAATCTGAACAGTTTTAGAATCAATACCTGATTTAAGGTCAGAATAAAACTTTTCAAGACTCATTTCTCTTGCATCAAGGTAATGAAAATAGCTTTTATCATTCATTATAAATTCCATAGGAAGAACTTCAAAGCCGCAATCCTTAGCAAAGAAATCAGGTAAATCGCAGTTAGCGTCAGTCATCAATACATAATTATTTTTTGAACTCATAATCCAAATCTCCTTGTAATAATATATGAAAATATAACATATAAATTATAATAAATATAAATATAAAAGTCAATAAAAGGGGTTTAAAATGAACTGCAGATTGGTTGAACTTAGACATAAAGAGGTTATAAATAGTAAGAATGGTTGCAGAATAGGCTATGTTGATGATTTGGAAATTGATACCTGTAGTGCAACTATTCATTCTATAGTAATATTTGGCGGTTTCAAATTTCTTGGAATCTTTGGACGCAGAAACGATCGTATAATTCCTTGGAAGAATATAGAACTTATTGGACAGGATACTATACTTGTTAATACTACATATAGCAATGAGAGAAAACGTAACAAAAAAATGCCTTTTTTTAAAAAAAATTAAAATTCTGAAATTTCGTGCCGTTGTTTAAAATATATAAATTACTTTAATTTGATTTGTGTAATCTGCTATTTATTTAATTCTTATACAGAAAAAGAATTACAAATTGTAATAATTGTAACCTTTTGAATATCTATATAAACTTGATTTTTTATATATTTGTGCTAAAATACACTCGAAATTGTGTGAACGCCAAAATAATAACGACTAAAGATAATGCGCACAGCGCTGAATCAATAGGAGGATAAAGATTTTGAGAAGTTCAAATTGTAAGCATTATGTTGAAAAGAAAAAAACAAATCAGAAATGCGGAAAAGTTGCTTCAATTGTCACAGCAGTTGTAATTGCATTTTCTGCCATTGTTATTCCCGGAACAACAATCATTCAGAATGTTGAAGCTGTTACCGGAGTCAAGAATACTGCATTTAGTATTGGCGGGACAGAAATATTTTCTAATGTAATTGTTGAATCCTGTAATACTAAAAGTGATTTAGAAGAAGAAGAGGAAAAAAAAGAAACTCCGCTTAAGACAAAGTCAAATAATAAGGTTTCACCTAAAAAAGAAGTTAAACTTGCCAAGACTGTCGAAACACCTACAGTTGATGAAACAACTGTAGCTTCCGAAGTTACAACTGTGGCTTCTACAGAAGCCACATCAACAATTGACGTCACAAAGAATCAGGGGCTTTTATCTATTATATCTCCTGACGCCTCATATCAGCCACAGCATGTATCAATAAGTGGAGACCAAAGAGATAAGCTTGAACGTCTTGTTATGGGTGAAGCCGGCTCACTTGGATATAACGGCTGTGCATTAGTTGCTCAGGCAATAAGAGATAGTATGGTAGCGAGCAGTACAACATCAGTTGATGCCGTAATTAATGACTACCAATATACTGCATCACTTAGCGTTAAGCCTAACTCAGCAGTAAAAAAAGCCGTATCTTTTATTTTTGATAATGATGGATATGCAGTGCAACACCGAATCCTGTATTTCTATGCGTCAAACGTAGTAAGCAACCCATGGCACGAAAGCCAAAATTTTATTATTTCATACGGCAATGTAAGATTTTTTGATAAATGGCAATAATAACTATAAAAAATCAAGTACTTGATTTTTTTACATTTTATGATATAATATTAAAGCATTTCGCACGCATGTGCTTGTCGAAGTGGTGTTACAGAAAGGATACAACCTGTAAATTTATTCGACAAAATCAAAAGCACAGCGGAGGTTTTAACCTAAGGAGGAAATTAATTATGGCAGTAGTATCCATGAAACAGCTTCTTGAAGCCGGTGTACACTTTGGTCACCAAACAAGAAGATGGAATCCTAAAATGGCTGAGTACATTTTTACAGAACGTAACGGCATTTATATTATCGACTTACAGAAAACTGTAAAAAAGCTTGACGAGGCTTACAACTTTATTAAGGAAATATCAATGGAAGGCAAATGTGTACTTTTTGTTGGTACAAAAAAGCAGGCTCAGGATTCTGTTAAAGAAGAAGCAGAGCGTGCAGGCGCTTTTTTTGTTAATGCAAGATGGCTTGGCGGTATGCTTACAAACTTCTCAACAATTCGAAAAAGAATTGCTCGTTTAAAGCAGCTCCGCACAATGCAGGAAGATGGTACATTTGATCTGCTTCCAAAAAAGGAAGTAATCAAGCTCAACCTTGAGATTGAAAAACTTGAGAAATTTATGGGCGGTATCAAAGATATGCCGGAAATGCCCGGTGCTATGTTTATCGTTGATCCACGCAAGGAGAAAATCGCTGTATCTGAAGCTAAAAAACTTGGTATTCCGATTGTAGCTATTGTTGATACAAACTGTGATCCTGATGACGTTGATTATGTAATTCCTGGTAATGATGATGCTATCCGTGCAGTAAAGCTTATTGCAGGTGCAATGGCTGACGCTATTATCGAAGGCAGAGAGGGTCAGATGGGCGCTGCCGTAATAGATGATGCTGAAGAAGCTGATAAAGCAGAAGAGGAATAATTATATACTGAATTTATCGAAAGGATTGAAACATAATGAATTTTACAGTTCAGGATGTTAAAGCATTAAGAGAAAAAACCGGTTGCGGTATGATGGATTGTAAAAAAGCTCTCGTAGATGCAGATGGTAATATGGATAAAGCAATTGACCTTCTTCGTGAGCAGGGCCTTGCCAAACAGCAGAAAAAGGCTTCAAGAATTGCTGCAGAAGGTGTAGCTTTTGCTACAACAACTGATGATAATAAGGCAGGCGTCGTTGTAGAAATAAACACTGAAACAGACTTCGTTGCAAAAAATTCTGATTTTATGGCATTTGTAGAAACAGTGGCTAAGACTATTCTTGAAAACAACCCTGTTGATATAGAAGCACTTATGGCTTGCAAAGCTGTCGGCACTGATATGACAGTAGAAGAACTTCTTCGTGAAAAGGTTCTTGTTATTGGTGAAAACATCAAAATCCGTCGTTTTAAGAAGTTTGACGGTGCTTGTGTATCTTATGTACATGCAGGCGGTAAGATTGGTGTTTTGGTAAACTTTGATACAGATGTTGCTGACAAAGCAGAGTTTGTTACATGTGGCAAAGATGTTGCAATGCAAATTGCAGCACTTGGCACACAGTACCTTAATCGTGATGGAGTGCCTACTGAGGTTATTGAGCACGAAAAAGAGGTTATGAGAACTCAAGTAATCAATGAAGGCAAGCCTGAAGCTATTGCAGACAAGATAGTTATGGGGAAGATTAACAAATATTATAAAGAAAACTGCCTTGTAGATCAGGAATTTGTTAAGGATAATAAAATTACTGTTAAGCAGTATGTTGATTCTACTGCTAAGACCATTGGCGGCACAATCACAATCAAGGAATTTGTCCGTTTTGAAAAAGGTGAAGGACTTGAAAAGCGTCAGGATGATTTTGCTGCCGAAGTTGCCGGTATGGTTTAATTATTAATAATTTTTTATAGCTGTGAAGAAATGAAGTTTTCAGACTTTATTATTCACAGCTTTTTTATTACAAAAATGTAGCAATTTTAGGCTTTATAATTCCTTTGTAGAGTTATAATATTTTTAATATAGAGTAAAATGAATGTGATTATAAATAATTTGGAGTTGAATATTATGGATTTAAAATATAAAAGAATTCTTTTAAAGCTTTCCGGCGAATCGTTGGCCGGGAACAATAAAATGGGTATTGACTTTGATACTGTAGCTAAGATTTGTAAACCTATTAAGGAACTAAATAAAGTGGGTGTACAGGTTGGCATTGTAGTAGGCGGCGGAAACTTTTGGCGTGGCAGAAGCTCAGGTTCTATGGACAGAACAAGAGCTGATCATATGGGAATGTTAGCAACTGCAATTAATGCAATGGGTGTTGCGGATCAGCTTGAAGCAATGGATGTAGACGTTAGAGTACAGACTGCTATTACAATGCGTGAGGTTGCTGAGCCTTATATTAGGGCAAGAGCAATACGTCATATGGAAAAAGGCAGAGTTGTAGTATTTGGATGCGGAACCGGAAATCCTTTTTTTAGCACAGATACAGGTGCTGCATTAAGAGCTGCTGAAATTGAAGCTGATATTATTATGAAGGCTACAATGGTTGATGGTGTATATGACAGTGACCCTAAAACTAACCCAAATGCCGTAAAGTATGATAAAATTTCATTCCATGATGTTCTTAATAAGAATCTACAGGTTATGGACAGCACCGCAGCTTCACTATGTAAAGATAATAATATTCCAATTCTTGTTTTAAGCATTGTAAAACCGGATAATATTTATAAAGCCGTATTCGGCGAAACTGTTGGTACATTAGTAACAACAGATTAATTTAGGAGGATTTTATTATGAAACAGGTTTTAACTCATACAGAAGAAAGAATGCAACGAAGAATCAACCATCTTAATGATGAATTTAAAGGTATCAGAGCTGGCAGGGCAAATCCTAATGTTCTTGACAAGGTTAAGGTTGATTACTACGGAACTCCGACACCTGTAAATCAGGTTGCCTCAGTATCAGTACCCGAAGCAAGAATTATTACAATTCAGCCTTGGGATGCTTCGATTCTTAACGATATTATGAAAGCTATTCAGGCATCCGATATTGGCATTAATCCACAGAATGACGGTAAAATGCTGCGTCTTGCATTTCCGCCGCTTACTGAGGATAGACGTAAGGAAATTGTTAAGGATGTTGCTAAGCTTGGTGAAAATACAAAAGTTCAAATAAGAAACGTACGCAGAGATTCATTAGATGATTTGAAGAAGATGAAGAAAAACGGCGAGCTTACTGAAGATGATTTAAAGAACGGCGAAAAGAAAATTCAGAATTTAACTGATAAATTCATTAAGAAAACCGATGACATGACTTCAGAAAAACAAAAAGAAATTATGGAGCTGTAATATGGCTTTTTTCAAAAGAAAAAAAGAGCATATTGATTTTTCCGGGTTGCAGTTACCTAAGCATATAGGAATTATAATGGACGGCAACGGCAGGTGGGCTAAAAAGCGTAATTTGCCACGTTCTGCTGGTCATAATGCAGGGGGAAAGGTGTTTAGAAATATTTCAAGATATTGTAGTGATATTGGTATAAAATACCTTACAGTTTATGCATTTTCTACGGAAAATTGGAAACGCCCTAAGGAAGAAATAGATGCTCTTATGAAGCTTTTTAAGGACTATTTGGAAGAAGCTCTAAAGGATTTTAAAGATGACAGTATAGTAGTAAGATTTATAGGAGATAAAACCCCTTTTGATGATGAATTAAAGACTTTAATGATAGAGAACGAAGAAGGTTCAAAAGATAGAGAAGGTATGGTTTTGAATATTGCTATGAACTATGGCAGCCGTGATGAGATTGTAAGATGTGTAAAGAACATAGCTAAAGGTGTGAAGAATAATGAAATCAATATAGAATCCATTAATGAAAAGCTGATTTCAGATAATCTTTATACAGCTAACCAACCTGACCCGGATTTAATAATCAGACCATCAGGAGAATACAGAATTTCAAACTTTCTGCTGTGGCAAAGCGCATATACGGAGTTTGTAATTATGAACAAATTATGGCCAGATTTTGATACTTCTGACCTTGACCAAGCAATTAAAATTTATAATCAGAGAAACCGTCGCTTCGGCGGTGTATAAGGATTTATTATGAGTTCTATGAAAGCTAGATTGCTTACGGCAGCAATTGGTTTACCACTAATTTTTTTAGTGCTTATACTAAGTGAGTTCATTAATTGGATAATAAATTGCACACTTGCAATTTTATGTGTATTTATGGTGTTTGAATTACTATCAGCCAAAATGATGCATAGCAATATAAAGATTGTTTTGCCCTGCATTGCTTTATCTTTTATAGCACCATTGATAGTTAACACAAAATACATTCTTATACCATTTTACGTTTATGTACTTATTTTGTTTTTTGTAATGATATTTGATAATAATAAAATCAATTTTAATGATATTGCTTTTATCGTTACAGGAACACTTATTATTGTTTTTGGTATAATGTGTATATCTATGTTGAACAGTTTTTATAATGGATATATCAGTTTTGTATTTGCTTTGTGTGTAGGCGTTCCATGGGTTTCAGACGGTGGAGCGTATTTTACCGGCGTGTTTCTTGGCAAGCATAAGCTTTGTCCAAAAGTAAGCCCTAATAAAACCGTAGAAGGTTTTATCGGCGGTTTAATTGTCGGTGCTGCTTCTGCGCCTTTAGTTGGTTTCATTTTCTCATTAATTTATCAGAATTTTGCAGTAGATTATTTATATTTAGTTATTTTAGGATTACTGGCAAGCTTAATTTCAGTGTTGGGAGATTTATCATTTTCATTGATTAAGCGTTCCTGTGGAATAAAAGATTACGGTTCAATTTTCCCGGGGCACGGCGGTATGCTTGACAGATTTGACAGTGTGATATATGTTTCACCTTTAGTTTATCTTTTCTGTTCTAATTTTCAAGTTGTTTTAGTATAGGTTAATTATATGGTTAAAAAAATTTCTATTTTAGGTTCAACCGGTTCAATCGGCACACAAGCACTTGATGTTGCCGATAATCTTGAACTGAAAGTTTCAGCTTTAACTGCGAATACTAACATCAGAGTACTTGAAGAGCAGGTTCGTAAATATCGACCTGCTCTTGCAGTCATTTTTGATGAAGATAAATATTTGAAATTTAAATGCAATATTGCAGACACTAATACAAAAGTTTCCTGCGGTATGGATGGATTAATTGAAGCTGCAACTATTTTGGAAGCTGATTTAATACTTAATTCAGTAGTGGGAATTGTGGGTCTTGAACCTACAATTGCTGCAGCTAACGCTAAGAAAAATATTGCCCTTGCAAATAAAGAAACCTTAGTTGCCGGCGGAAAACTTGTAATGGATGCAGTAAAAAATAATAATGTAAAGCTGTATCCTGTTGACAGTGAACATTCTGCAATCTTTCAATGTCTGCAAGGCTGTCCTGAAAAGAAGGCTCTTAACAGACTTATTTTAACTGCATCCGGCGGACCTTTCTTTGGAAAGTCCTATGATGAGTTGAAATATGTAACTGCGGAACAGGCACTTAATCATCCCAATTGGAGTATGGGAAAAAAAATAACCATTGACTCTGCTACGATGATGAATAAAGGATTAGAGATTATAGAAGCCTCTTGGTTGTTTGATATGCCTGCCGATAAAATTGATGTGGTAGTTCATAGGGAAAGTGTAATCCATTCTATGATAGAATATGCGGACAATTCTGTAATTGCTCAAATGGGAGTACCGGATATGCGTATACCCATACAATATGCAATTACATATCCAAACAGATTTCCTTCTCCTGTTAAAAAGCTTTTGTTTTCAGATTACCAAAAACTTACATTTTTTGAACCTGATTATGAAACTTTTAAATGTCTGAGAGCCTGTAAGCTTGCAATCAAAATGGGTACTCTTGCAACTGCTGCTGCAAATGGCGCTAACGAGGTTGCCAATAAAATGTTCAGAGATGGTAAAATTTCTTTTCTCGATATTGGAGATTTAGTTATGGATTCAATATCAAATGAAAAATCTGGTAATCCTAAAACTGTAGAAGACGTTCTTAATGCGGATAAAAGAGCAAGAGAATTTGTAATAAAAGAAGTTATCTAACTTGCGGTATTATTTTATCGGAGATGAATTATATTGGTATCTGTATTAACAGGAATAGCACTTACAATAATAGCAGTGTTACTGTTTGAATTAATTATATTTTTCCACGAAGGCGGACATTTTATCGCAGCTAAAAAAAGCGGAGTACAGGTTAACGAATTTTCAATTGGTATGGGACCTAAGCTGTTTAGTTTCAACAAAGGAGAAACTCAGTATTCCCTAAGATTGTTGCCGATTGGCGGTTACTGTGCAATGGAAGCTGAAGACGAAGAAAGTACAAACCCACGTGCTTTTACAAATGCAAAAATTTGGAAACGAATGATAATCATTGTCGCCGGTGCTACAATGAATATTGTTCTTGGATTAATAATGATGTTCTTTATCGTTATTCAAAGTCCTTCATATAACTCGACAACTGTCAGCTCATTTCCTGAAAATTCCTTTTCTGCTAACTGTGGTTTACAGAAAGGTGATAGAATACTTAAGATTAATAATTATGATATTTATACATCTCAGGATTTGTCTTATGCAATTGCTACAATGAAATGTGAAGAAGTTAAAGGAGATAGTCTTGAAATATATAAACAGGATTGTACAATAAATCTTTGCCAGTTGTTTGTGAAAATGAATAATGATAAAAAAACTGTTTTCAGTAAAAAAAATCTTCAGGCTGTACTTGATTTAGTAGGAGAAGGTACTGAAAAAATTAATTCTGTCACTTCTAAAGAAAAGGCAAAATCTGTTTTATACAGTTATTATGATAAAATTCAGAAACTTGTTAAGGTTAAAAATTATTCAGAACCGGAGATAAGAACTGATAAAACTCGCAAGCGATTCAGAACTGACATAATCGTTGATAGAAATGACACAGTTATTACTCTTAAAAATGTTGATTTTTACACATATGTAAATTCTGATACTAAAGAACCGGCAGTGTCCATTGATTTTTATGTAGGAGAAATAGAGAAAAATTTCGGCACTGTAATGGAACAAACGGTTTTACAGACAGCTTCAGTCGTGAGAATGGTATGGAGTTCATTAGCAGGGCTTGTAACAGGGCAGTTTAGCTTTAACGATATGTCAGGTCCTGTAGGTGTTGCATCGGCAATTACGCAGGTAGCGTCTGTTGGACTTGAAACAGGTTTTCTTGACGCTTTCAATAATATTATATATGTTATGATGTTGATTTCCGTAAATCTTGGCATAGTGAATATGTTGCCTTTCCCTGCGCTGGACGGCGGCAGATTTCTGTTTTTATTAATTGAAGGTATTTTCAGAAAACCTATACCTCGTAAGGTTGAGTCAATAGTAAACGGAGCAGGATTGGGAATCCTCTTGTTATTAATGCTTTTAATTACACTAAAGGATGTTTGGCAGCTATTGCCATTTTGATAAAGTAGGTTTTATATATGGGAAGTAAAATTCAAGTACAGGCAGGAAATGTAAAAATCGGCGGAGGAGCAAGGGTATCAGTACAGTCAATGTTAAACATACCTGCTGAAAATATAAAAGACAGCGTAAGGCAAGCTGTTGCATTGGAAAAGGCAGGTTGTGATATTATACGAGTAGCTATTCCTAATAAAGAAGCAATAAATCTTATTCCTGCACTAAAAAAAGCTGTAAATACGCCAATTGTTGCTGATATACATTTTGATTATAAATTAGCTCTTGAAGCAGTGGAAGCAGGTATTGACAAAATCAGAATAAATCCTGGCAATATAGGCGATAAAGATAGGGTAAAGGCAGTAGCAATTGCTTGTGCACAAAAAAAAGTTCCAATAAGAATAGGTGTAAACAGCGGTTCATTAGAAAAGGAAATCTTATCAAAGTATGGGAGTCCAACACCTCAAGCTCTATGTGACAGCGCATTGTATCATGCTTCATTATTAGAAAAATTTGATTTTAATAATATAGTTCTTTCTATGAAAAGTTCAACTGTTTCTACTATGGTAAGGGCTTATAAGCTAGCATCACAGCAATGTGATTATCCACTTCATTTAGGTGTAACCGAAGCAGGTACAGAGCGTATGGGTATAATTAAATCTTCGGTCGGCATAGGCTCGTTACTATTACAAGGTATCGGTGATACAATTCGTGTTTCTCTTACTGCCGATCCTGTCAGCGAGGTATATGCTGCCCATGATATTTTAAAATCAATTGATATTGAAACTGAAGGTGTGCAATTTGTTTCCTGTCCAACTTGCGGCAGAACAAAAATTGATTTAATTTCTCTTACAAATGAAGTTCAGAAAAGACTTTCGGGATGTAAAAAAAATATTAAAGTTGCAGTAATGGGATGCATAGTAAACGGTCCCGGAGAAGCTAAAGAAGCTGATTTTGGTATTGCAGGCGGAAACGGATGCGGACTTGTTTTTAAAAAAGGGGAAATACTATGTAAAGTACCTGAAGATAAATTAGTTGATACACTTATTGAAGAAATAGAGAAGAATTGTTAAGGAATTATAATGAAGAAATTTAAAGAAGTTTTCGAATCATATTTTGATACCACTAAGGTAAATTCTGTAATTGGAGATGCTGTTGTAAATAATATTTCTGTAAATCCACAGCTTCGCACAATGAAAGTAGATGTAGATTTTCCTCAGCTTGTATCAAGAAACGACATACATACAACTGAAAATTCTATTAAAAATTCAGTTTTAGAATTAAATAAATTTGTTATCAATCCTCATTTTTCAAGAGATTTATTCAGCAAAGATTATTTTGAACAGCTCATAACTGAATTAAAAATTACCATACCACGAATTAATGGTACATTTAAAAACACTGTTGTTGAATATAATAACGGTACTCTTTATATATCGCTTAGTAATGGTGGAAAAGCCATGCTGGACAGTGTTAAATTCGATTCTTCACTGACGAAACTTATTAAAAAGGAATTTGATTTAGATGTGAAAATTGAATATACCGGTGTAATGGAAATTAACGGTGACAGCTGCGAGTATCAGGAATTTCAGAAAAATACGGAAGAAAAACTTAATAGAGAAAATATGGAAAAGTTCGCTGAACTTTTTGATAATGAGGAAAACAACTTTAAAGAAAAAGCTCAAAAACGAGCAGAAAAAGCGACAACTGAAATTGAAGTTAGAAAAGGTGAATTTTTATATCCTCAGATTATAAAATCCTCAGTCAGACCATTTTATGGTAGAATGATCAAAGGTAAAATAATTCCTATTGAGAATATACAATATGATTCCGGCAAGGTTACTGTATGGGGTGACATATTTGATATTGAAAAAAAGATCACTAAGTCGGGAGATAAAAATATTTTTACAATTGATATAACTGACTACACAGGTTCTATAACTGCTAAGGTGTTTGGACCTATTAAAGAAACTGCGGTAGTTGATACTCTTTCAAAAGGTCATACCGTGGTTGTAAGCGGTGACGTTGAGTTTGATAAGTTTGCAGGAGGTCTTGTAATCAGCGCCCGTTCTATCGGAACTGCAGATAAGGTGAAAGTTGTTGATAACGCTGCTCAAAAGCGTGTTGAACTGCACCTACATACAAATATGTCACAGATGGACGGAATTACGCCTGCAGGCGATTTAATTAAACGTGCAGCACAATGGGGACATAAAGCAATTGCAATTACAGACCATGGTGTGGCTCAGGCTTTTCCTGAAGCTATGAATACTTCAGATAAGCTTAATAAGGATGCAGAAAAAATCAAAGTTATATATGGTACGGAAGCCTATTTTATTGATGACCTTATTGAGTCAGTATGCGGAGATAAAAACGAACCGCTTGATGGTACATTTATCTGTTTTGATATAGAAACTACAGGACTGTCAGCCAGAACAGAAAAAATCACTGAAATTGGTGCTGTAAAGGTTGTAAATGGCGAAATTGTAGATGTATTTTCTACCTTTGCAAATCCTGAAAAGCCTATACCTGCAAGAATTGTTGAACTAACAGGAATTAATAATTCTATGGTGAAAGATGCTCCTTCGCAATCTGAAGCTGTAAATGCTTTTCTTGATTTTGCAGGTGACAATATCCTTGTAGCCCATAACGCACCTTTTGATATAAGCTTTATAAGGGAAGCTTGCAAGAATATGAACAGACCTTTTACAAGCACATCGATTGATACTGTTGCAATTTCAAGAGCAGTGTTGCCTGATATTAAAAATTGCAAGCTGGATACTGTTGCAAAATTTCTCCGGCTAGGTGAATTCAATCACCATAGGGCTACTGATGATGCACAGATGTTGGCTATGATTTTTATTAATCTTTGCCATAGATTAAAAGATGATTATAATATTCACAATTCACTTGATATAAATACAAAAATTGCTGGCGGTGATTTTAAAAAGCTCCCCTCATATCATCAAATTATTCTTGTTAAAAATCAAACAGGACTTAAGAATTTATACAAATTAATATCTTACAGTCACTTGGACTATTTCTATAAAAAGCCCAGAATACCAAAATCTCAGCTTATTAAGCATAGAGAAGGGCTTATCATAGGCTCTGCTTGTGAAGCAGGACAGCTATTTAGAGCAATTATGCAGGGAAAGTCACACGATGAAATTTGTAAAATTGCAAAGTTTCATGATTATTTGGAAATTCAGCCAACAGGAAACAATCAGTTTATGGTTAGAAATGGTATGCTTAAGTCATCAAAAGACCTTGAAGAATTAAATAAACAAATTGTTAAGTTGGGTGAAGAACTAAACATACCGGTAGTTGCAACCTGTGATGTGCATTTTATGGATCCAAAGGACGCTGACTTTAGAATGATTTTACAGGCAGGTCAGGGATATAAAGATGCACAACAGCAAGCTCCTTTATATTTCAGAACTACCGCAGAAATGCTTAAAGAATTTGAATACCTTGGAAAAGAAAAGGCATATGAAGTTGTTGTTATTAACTCTAATATGATTGCTGACAGCATTGAAAATGTCAGACCTATTCCAAAAGGAAATTTTCCACCGTTTATTGAAGGTGCAGAACAACAGCTTAATGATATTACTTGGCAGAGAGCAAAGGATAAATATGGTGATCCACTACCAACAATTGTAAAGAATCGACTTAAAAAAGAGCTTGACGCAATTAACAAATACGGCTATTCTGTGCTTTATATGACAGCACAGAAACTTGTTGCAGATAGTGAAGAACATGGATATTTAGTTGGTTCGCGCGGCAGTGTAGGCTCATCCTTTGTTGCTACAATGTCAGGAATTTCTGAAGTAAATCCACTCTGCCCACACTATATTTGCCCGAATTGTAAGCATAGTGAATTTTTTGAAGACGGCTCATATGGTTCAGGTTTTGATATGCCTTCTAAAAATTGCCCCGAATGTGGTACACTAATGGATCAAGATGGACACGAAATACCCTTTGAAACATTTCTTGGCTTTAAAGGAGATAAAGTACCTGATATTGATCTTAACTTCAGCGGTGAATACCAGTCTAAATCTCATAGATATACAGAAGAGCTTTTTGGACACGATCACGTGTTTAAAGCTGGAACAATTGCTACTGTTGCTGATAAAACTGCAATTGGTTTTGTTAAAAAATTTGCAGAAGAGAATAATAAACCCTTACTTAAGGCAGAAGAAAAACGTCTTGCTATGGGTTGTACAGGAATAAAACGAACAACCGGTCAGCATCCGGGAGGAATGGTGGTTGTACCCCAAGGATATGATGTATATGATTTCTGTCCGGTACAGCACCCTGCAAATGATATGAAAAGCGACAACATAACTACTCACTTTGACTTCCATTCTATCCACGATACTATCACAAAGCTCGATGAGCTTGGACATGATGTTCCTACAATTTACCACTATCTTGAAATGTTTACAGGTATTCCTGTAATGGAAGTTTCAATGAACGACCCCGAGGTTATGTCCCTGTTCACTTCTACAAAGGCTTTAGGGGTAACACCGGAGGATATTGACTCTGAAACAGGTACATTTTCACTTCCGGAATGCGGTACAAACTTTGTTAGAGGAATGTTGATTGAAGCTCAACCAAAGACTTTTTCTGACTTATTGCAGATTTCAGGTCTTTCTCATGGAACTGATGTATGGCTTGGTAATGCACAGGAACTTATAAAAAATAAGGTCTGTACAATTTCTGAAGTAATAGGTACTCGTGATTCTATTATGACATATCTGCTCCACAAGGGACTTGAACCAAGTATGGCATTTAAAATTATGGAAATTACACGTAAAGGTAATGCCTCGAAGCTGCTTACAGAGGAGCATTTTAAGGCAATGCGTGATAATAACGTACCTGAATGGTACATTGATTCTTGTCTTAAGATTAAGTATATGTTTCCAAAAGCTCACGCTGCGGCCTATATGATTTCTACATTAAGACTTGGATGGTATAAGGTTCACAGACCTGTGGAATATTACGCTGCATATTTTACCGTACGTAATGATAATTTTGACGGATTCACAGTAATGCAGGGCAGAGATGCTGTTTTAAATAAAATGAATAATATCAAACAAAAAGGCTTTGAAGCTACTGCAAAGGATAATGCTGAATATGCGATGCTACAGATCATTAATGAAATGATGGCAAGAAAAATTAAAGTATTGCCTATTGATATATATAAATCTGATGCCCATATGTTCAAAATTGAAGATGGAAAAATCAGACTGCCTTTCTGCTCATTATCAGGTATTGGCGGTGCAGCCGCCGAAGCATTAGCAGAAGCAGGCAAAAATAATACCTATATGTCAATAGAAGATATGCAGAACAAAACAAAAGCTTCAAAATCTGTTATTGAACTGCTTAAAGAAAGCGGTGTTTTAGGTGATTTGCCTGACAGTTCCCAAATGTCATTATTCTAGAGAGGATGATTAGATGAAAAAACGTTTTAATAAATTAGCCAGTGTATTAATTTGTATTACCTTTGCAATATTTTTACTATTCATCAAAGATAAGGTGGATGTTCTTTGGGATGTAATCTGTAATTTTACAACAATATTAACTCCTTTTATTTATGCATTTGGTATTGCATATATACTTAACTTCCCATATCGTTTCTTATCTAAAAAGGTTTTTGGGAAAATTAAAGCTAAATGGTTTCAAAAATTCGTTAAGCCTTTATCTTTATTTACAACCTACATTGTTATATTAGGTTTAATTTCATTTATATTTGCAACCTTAATTCCACAGCTTACAGAAAATGTTACTTTATTGATTAAGAACTTTCCAAAATACACAGCAACCTTCACAAGTAATATGAAAGTGTTGTTAGATTGGTTTGCCTCCCATGGAATTGATGTAACCAGTATAGAAAATTTCAATTCTTTTATAGGAGAAAAGCTTTCGACTTTAATAAGTCTTGAAAATTTTACCAATATTTCAAATATGGTTATCAATACCGGTATTGTTTTCTATAACTGGATTATGGGACTGATTCTTTCTGTTTATATGTTAGCTTCAAAGAATTTCTTGCTTAGCCAAGTAAAGAGATTTACAACTGCTTTTTTACCTACTAAATGGATGCCTACAATTTTTGAAATAATAGATGTTACTGATGACAAATGCGGTAAATTTATGGTTGGGAAAATTTTGGATTCTACAATTATAGGTATTTTATGCTTTATAACAATGACAATAATCGGCTTGCCGTATGCACCGTTAATCAGTGTTATCGTTGCTGTATGTAACATCATTCCATTCTTTGGACCATTTATCGGGGGTATTCCAAGCGCAGCTCTTTTACTTATGATTTCGCCTGTACATTGTCTTGTTTTTGTCATAATGATTTTCATTTTACAGCAAATAGACGGTAACCTTATAGGACCTAGAATTGTAGGTTCAAGGGTTGGATTAGTAGGATTTTGGTCATTGTTCTCTGTGCTTGTAGCCGGGGGGCTGTTTGGAATAGCAGGTATGATTTTAGGCACACCGATTTTCGCTGCCATTTATACACTGGTAGGCAAAAAGGTAAGAAGCCGCATTACTATGAAGGGTGAAAATGCCCAAAGAGTTCTTGAAACAAATGTTTTAAATTCTACTAATTTAACAAATATTAAAGTAAATAAAATAAAAACTAAGAAACATTTTAAGGAAAATAATGATAATGACGAACAAATCGATGAAGTCAAAAATACTATAGACAAGTCTTAAACTATTGACATATTCAGTTTAATGTGGTAACATATTAGCACACTAAAGTGATGAGGTAATATAATGAAAAAAAATCTAAAAATTACTCCGGAAGGAACAAAAGATTATT
Organism: uncultured Ruminococcus sp.; assembly: GCA_964427365.1. Taxonomy (GTDB): domain Bacteria; phylum Bacillota; class Clostridia; order Oscillospirales; family Acutalibacteraceae; genus Ruminococcoides. The sequence goes on from CAYRTG010000016.1 coordinate 18,925, forward strand.
TATTCAAAGAATGTACCGCAGTAAATTATGTGAGCAGACGGATTCAGACCGTATTTGAAAATCAACAGTTTCATCAGGTTTTAACGCCAACATTGGAATATTTTGATTTATTTGCTAATGATGCAAGTGGAATAGCTCCTGAATCAATGTTTAAAACAACAGACAATAAAGGCAAAATTATTGTAGCAAGACCTGACTCAACGCTTCCGATAGCCAGAATGGTGTCAACTCGACTTCAAAATGAAGTTTTGCCGGTTAGACTTTTTTATAAGCAAAATGTTTTTAGAAATAATCCCTCTTTAACTGGCAAAAGTAATGAAATAATGCAAATGGGTATTGAACTTATCGGCTCGAAAGGCAAGCGTGCCGACTTAGAGGTTATTACTACAGCAATACAAAGTATGCAGGCAATAAATAACGACTTTCGTATAGAAATAGGTCATTCTATGCTATTTAATGCACTTGCAGACTCATTAAATGCTAGTAATGATATTAAGGAAAATATACGCATATTTATTGAAAATAAAAATTACTCTGCACTTAACAACGTACTTGATAGTTTGCAACAGGATGAAGCTGTAAGAGCAATACGTAAGCTACCGTCATTATTCGGTAGTGATGAAGTATTTAAAAAAGCTTCACAAATTATTAAGTGTGAAGAAGCATTAAAAGCGCTTGAATATCTCAAAGACTTGTATAATGAGCTTGAATCTCTAAATCTTGGTGAAAAGATTATCGTTGATTTGGGGCTTGTACAGCGCAACGATTATTACAGTGGAATAATTTTTTCTGGATATGTTCAGGGTTATGGTGATGCAATTCTCTCCGGCGGCAGATATGACAAGATATTCGACATATTTGATTGCTCAATGGGCGCTTCCGGATTTGCCATTAATATTAATCATATTGCTGAAGAAGCTAGAGATAAAGAGAAAACCAATATTCCTGATGTGCTTGTTTTTGCCAAAAACGATTGTGATATTATGAAAGCTATATCATATACTAATGATCTTATAAATAAGGGAATAAAAGCCCAATTCTCTGATTTATCTGATGAAACAGAAGCAAGAAATTTTGCTAAAAAACTGGGAATAGTAAAATTTGATGTGATTGGGGAGTAATTATGCCAAAATTGAGAATTGCTATTACAAAGGGCAGGCTTGAAAAATCAACAATAGAATTATTAGAAAAAATCGGTTATAACTGTGATCAAGTTCATAATAAAGGGAGAAGACTGATTTTGCCAATTGGTGAAAATGATTTTGAAGTTGTATTAGCAAAAGCTCCCGACGTTATTACTTATGTTGAGGCAGGCGTTTGCGACCTGGGAGTTGTTGGCAAGGATACTATTCTGGAAAACGGAACATCTTTTTATGAGCTTCTTGATTTAGGATTTGGTAAATGTAAATTTGCACTTGCTTGTAAAAAAGATTATGATTTTTATCATGGATATGGTGCAAAGACGATTGCTACAAAATATCCTAATGTTACACGCAATTTCTTTGAAAATAAGAATATGGATGTTAGAGTTATTAAGATAGAAGGTTCCGTAGAACTTGCTCCTTTAGTAGGTTTAGCTGATGGAATTGTTGATATTGTTGAAACAGGTTCAACTTTAAATGCAAATAACCTGGAAATCATTGAAGAAGTAACAAACATTTCTGCCAGACTAATTGCTAACATAGCTAGTCTTAAGCTAAGAAAAAAGGAAATTGAAGAACTAGAAAGAAAATTGGAGGCAGCAATAGTATGATAACTACTGTTATTGCAAACGGTAATGATGAATACGATTTTATAAAAAATCTTAAAGAGCGTTCTAACAGCGGAGCAAAAGATGTTAGTGCAGCAGTTTCAAAAATTATCAGCAATGTAAAGACTTATGGAGATAAGGCTGTTTATGACTATACTGTAAAATTTGATGGAAAAGCTCCTGAAAACATTGAAATATCTAAAGATGAAATTGAGAAATTAATTTCTAAATGCGACAAAGATTACATTGAAACCTTAAAAAAAGCTTCTAAAAATATTGAAGATTTTCACACAAAACAAATTCAACAAACTTGGATGACTACTAAAGAAAACGGCATTATAATGGGACAAAGAATCAGAGGACTTGAAAAAGTAGGACTTTATGTACCCGGCGGCACAGCAGCTTATCCATCATCTGTTTTAATGAATACAATTCCTGCAAAAATAGCAGGCTGTAAAGAAATTATTATGGCTACGCCACCATCAAAAGACGGTAGACCAAATCCTGATATTGTGGCTGCTGCTATTGTTGCAGGTGTTGATAGAATTTTCCTTATGGGTGGTGCTCAAGCTGTTGCTGCACTGGCTTATGGCACTGACAGCGTTCCAAAGGTTGATAAAATAGTAGGTCCGGGCAATATTTTTGTTGCTACAGCAAAAAAGCTTTTATACGGCGTTGTAGATATTGATATGATTGCAGGACCAAGCGAAATTTTAATATTAGCCGATAAAACTGCAAATCCCAAATTTCTTGCTGCCGATTTAATGAGTCAGGCTGAACATGACATACTTGCTTCATCAATTTTATTAACTGATTGTGAACAGTTGGCTGAACAGGTTAAAGCAGAGATAAAAAAACAAATGATTGCATTAAACCGTAAGAATATTATTGAGGAATCTCTTAATAACTATGGAGCAATTATTGTTTGCTCGGATATAGGACAAGCTGTGGATTTTGCAAACGAATTAGCTCCTGAACATCTTGAAGTATGCTGTAAAAATCCAATGGAATACATAGGTAAACTTGATAATGCAGGTTCCGTTTTTCTGGGAAACTATAGTCCGGAACCTTTGGGAGATTATTTTGCAGGACCAAATCACGTTCTCCCGACAAGTGGTACAGCAAGATTTTTCAGTCCTCTTTCAGTAGATAGTTTTGTAAAAAAATCAAGTTTCATTTACTATACTGAAGATGCTTTAAAGGCTGATGCAGAAGATGTAATCAGGTTTGCAGAAACTGAAGGCCTAACAGCACATGCAAATTCTATTAAAGTACGATTAAGGTGATATAATTGACTTATGAATTAAATGATAAAATAAATAATCTTGTTCCATATAAGCCAATATCAGGTACATATGATATTAGATTAGATGCTAACGAGTGCCCATTAAACTATGATAATAGCTTTTTGAATATGGTGCTTGATGCTGTAAAAAAAGTTGATTTTAACAGATATCCTGATCCTCTTTGCTTAGATCTTAGAAAATCTTTTGCAGAATACTATGGAATTAATTATAAAAATGTTACAGTCGGAAACGGATCAGATGAATTAATTTTCTTAATAGAAGCGGCGTTTTTAAAAAAAGGCGAAAAAATGTTAGTTACCGTTCCTGATTTTAGTATGTATGAGTTTTATAGCAACATAAGTGAAAATCAATGTGTTAAGTACATAAAAAACGAGGACATAAATATTGATATTAACAGCCTTTTAAATATTATAAATAAGGAAGGTATAAAGCTTGTCATCTTCTCAAATCCTTGCAATCCTACAGGACAGGGTGTTAATAAAGAGGATGTAATGCGTTTAATCAACGGAACAGATGCTTTAATCGTACTGGATGAAGCATATATGGATTTTTGGAATGAAGAAAACAGCCTGATTAAAGATGCTGAATCTTATACAAATCTTATATTATTTCGCACAGCTTCCAAAGCAATGGGTAGTGCTGCATTGAGATTGGGATTTGCAATTGCCAATGAAAATATTTCCAAGGCAATAATGTCTGTAAAATCTCCCTATAATGTTAACAGTATTTCACAGGCTATAGGTACCAAATTGTATAAAAATAAAGATTTTTTACAAAAAAGAACAAAATCTATTGTAGAAAACACAACAAAGTTATATAATGAATTAGTTGCAATCAGCAGAACTTCAGATGAATTTTCACCTTATCCTACAAAAACTAATTTTGTTTTCGTTAAAACATCTTTCGGAAAGGAATTGTGGGAGTATCTGAAATTAAATGATGTTGTAATAAGATATATGGGCAATTATATAAGAATAACTGCAGGCACAGCCGAAGAAGTAGATATTACGATTAACTTAATTAAAAACTTTATATCTGAGAGGTAATTATGCGTTTTTCCGAAATTAACAGAAGAACTAAAGAAACTGATATTAACCTAAGCTTAAATCTTGAAGGTGGGGAAGTCAGCATTGATACAGGAATTGGCTTTTTTGATCATATGCTAAATTCCTTTGCTGTTCATAGTGGCTTTGGTTTAAAGGTAAAAGTGTGTGGTGATTTACAGGTTGATGACCACCATACTGTAGAAGATACAGGTATCGTATTAGGTTCTGCGTTAAAAGAAGCTTTAGGCGATAAAGGTTCAATTGAAAGATTTGGCAGTTTTTATGTACCCATGGATGAAGCGCTTGCTTTTGCGTCAGTTGATATATGCGGCAGACCTTTCCTTGTATTTGACGCTGATTTTCCACAAGAAAAATGCGGGGACTACACATGTGCAATGACTTGGGAGTTTATGCGCGCTTTTGCTTTTAATGCCGGCATATCCATTCATACTAAAGTTTTATATGGCAATAATTCTCATCATATGATTGAAGCTATGTTCAAGGCTGTTGCACACGCATTAAAACTTGCTGTAAAACCTAATGATACAAATAAACCTCTTTCCACAAAAGGAGTGTTATGAATGATTATTTTACCTGCTATTGATATAAAAGACGGAAACTGTGTACGTTTATTTAAAGGTGATTACTCTACGGCTTCAAAGGTTGCTGAAAATCCTTATGAAACAGCTAAATTCTTTGCAGATATCGGTGCAAAATGGATGCATATGGTTGACCTTAACGGTGCTAAAGAGGGTAAGCCTGTTAATTCAGATTTGATTATTGACATTGCAAAAAACACTCCTATTCAAGTAGAGGTCGGAGGCGGAATTCGAAATATAAAAACTATAGAGTATTACCTAAATAATGGTATATGTAGAGTTATTTTAGGCTCTGCTGCAATTAAAAACCAGCAGTTAGTAATTGATGCTGTTAATAATTTTGCTGACAAAATTGCTGTAGGCATCGACGCTAAAAATGGTATGGTTTGCGCTGAGGGATGGACAGATAAATCTGAAATGAAATATCTTGATTTAGCAAATCAAATGGAGCAAATCGGAGTAAGAACAATTATTTTTACAGATATTGATACTGATGGAACACTATCAGGACCGAATCTTAAACAGCTTGATGACCTAACGCACAGTGTTTCTTGTAGCATTATTGCAAGCGGAGGAATATCAAACCTTAAAGATATTATTAATGTAAACAGTCTTAACGTTTACGGCTGCATTACCGGTAAGGCAATTTACACAGGAGATTTAGATTTGAAAATGGCTCTTGATATAGCTTCAAAAGTTACAAAATAAGGTGTATAAAATGAATGTTGATAGATACTTTATAAAAGATTCATTAATTCCGGTTGTAGTTCAGGAAGAATCTACAGGGCAGGTATTAATGCTTGCATATATGAACAGGGAATCCCTGCAAAAGACTCTTGAAACCGGTTACACTTGGTTTTGGTCCAGAAGCAGACAGGAACTTTGGAATAAAGGGGCAACTTCAGGACATTTGCAAAAGGTCGTTGAAATTTATTCTGATTGTGATAATGATACATTGCTTGTGATTGTAGAGCAAACAGGAGCTGCTTGCCACACAGGCAATCACAGTTGTTTTTTCACGAAAATGTATTAATTAGGCTAAGGTAATTCAAGGAGAAAGTTATGAACGATAAAGTATTACAGGCATTGTATGAAACAGTAGTCAACAGAAAAAACAACCCACAAGAGGGCTCGTACACATGCTATTTGCTGGATAAAGGGTTGGATAAAATTCTTAAAAAAGTTGGGGAGGAGTGTAGTGAAACTATTATCGCTGCAAAAAACAATGATAATAGTGAAACTGTTTATGAAATTGCCGATTTAATCTATCATCTTATGGTAATGATAGTAAATCTGGGAATACCGATTGAAGATGTCCTTAAGGAGCTTGATAAACGTTCAAAAAAAACAGGTAACTTAAAGACATTTCATCAAGTAGATAAAAATACATAAAATAACCCACTGACCTTTCAGTGGGTTTTAGTTTAAAAAGAGGCTTTTATGAATTTCAATATAATAACTCTCGGCTGCAAGGTAAATCAGTATGAATCACAAGTAATGAAAGAAATGCTGGAAAATAACGGATTTACAAAATCTAATGACAATAACACCGCTGATATAACAATAGTTAATACCTGTACAGTTACAGCTGTATCAGATGCAAAAAATCGAAAAGTTATACACAAAGTACGCAGAAATAATCCTAACGGAATAATTGTGCTGACGGGCTGTATGCCACAGGCATTTCCTGACAGAAAATCTGATTTTGATGAGTGCGATATTGTCATAGGTAATAAACAGCATGGTATATTAATTCCTACAATTAATGATTATTTCCTAACACATAAGCAGATTATAAAAATAGATAAGCATGACCATAAAAATTCTGAGTTTGAGCCTATGGCAGTAAATGAGTTGGACGGACATACAAGAGCCTTTGTAAAAATTGAAGACGGCTGCGATATGTTCTGTACCTATTGTATTATCCCTCACTCTAGAGGCAGAGTACGCAGTAAAAAGCTTGAAGATTTAAAAGCTGAACTATTAACTCTTGCTTCACATGGCTATAAAGAGGTGGTTCTTGTTGGAATTAATCTTTCAGCATATGGTAAAAATCAAAAATATAGTCTAGCCGATGCTGTTGATATTGCCTGTTCAATAGATGGTATAGAACGTGTAAGACTTGGTTCGCTTGAGCCGGAAATGATGTACGATGAACTTATAAAACGTTTTTCTCTGCAAGAAAAATTTTGTCCGCAATTTCATCTGTCTCTACAAAGCGGCTCAGACGCTACTCTTAAACGTATGCAACGCAGATACAACAAATCTGAATATCTGAAAATTGTTAATTCATTACGAAAACACTTTATAAATCCGTCAATTACAACTGACGTAATGGTTGGTTTTGCAGGAGAGACCGATGAGGAATTTAATGAATCCTTAGAATTTGTAAAATATATTAAATTTTCAAAAGTTCACGTTTTTCCTTATTCAAGAAGAAAAGGCACTGTTGCTGATAAAATGAATAACCATATTGATAACAAAACTAAAGAAATTCGCAGCAAAATTATGATTGACGAAACTAAGAAATCAAGAAAAAATTTTTTAAATTCTCAAATTGGACTTATTGAAGATGTTTTGATAGAGCAACATCGTGATAATAAATATTACGAAGGTTATACCCAAAATTATACACCGATACATATATACGCAGAATGTATAACAAATCAAATATATAAGGTAAAAATAACAGATGCTGCTGATGATTTTTGTATTGGTGAAATAGTGTAATCAATCAAGTATTTTAACAAGATTACTAACTTCTTTAGATGCTAAATCACTTTCAAGATTTGAGTAGCAATAGAACATAAATCCATTTATACCTTTTTTTCTAAGCAACTTCACTTCTTTTTGAATTATTTTGTCTGAATTAAGCCAAGTACCTTTGTCATTATCGGTTCCGGCTTTATATCCTGCAACACCAATATATAATGACACATTATCTGAATATTCAAGATTAATCCAGTTATTTAGAGCATCTTCATATTTCAGTGCAGGATTTTCAAGACTGTAGTAAAGCTGTGGACAAATGTAGTCAATATATCCGCTTTTACTGCACCAGCTTTTAACATCAGCACAAAGATCGTAATTATTATTAATGTTACCCTGTGGAGATATTCCGAATACCAAATTATCTTTAATTTTATGTATAATACTGTAGGTTTCAGCAACAAGTATATTTACATTGGCAATTCGCCAATTCTGTAATGAAATTGCATTACCTGTTCCAACACTTTTAACATAGCTATTATATTCTTTCTTATCAAAGCTTTTACTTTTTGTAGGGTAAAAATAGTCGTCAAATTGTATTCCGTCAACATCATAATTCTTAACAATTTCCTTAATTCCAAGCTCTATTAACAGCCTTACATCTTCTATGGCAGGGTTATAATATATATCATTTTCAACCGTAACTCCAAGTCTTTTATTATTATTGTATGGATTATTTTTAGATAGCTTTTTAGGACTTTCGCTAATTTTAACCCTATATGGATTTACCCATGCGTGGATATCAAGTCCTATTTTATGACTATATTCACACATATATTCAAGAGGGTCATAACCCGGATCTTTTCCCTGGGTACCTGTCAAAATGTGAGAATATGGGAAATATGCTGAATCATAAAGTGCGTCGGAAAATGGTCTTACTTGTACAATCAAAGTGTTAAAGTTGTCCTTTTTTGCCGTATCGGCAATTTTTTTAAACTTTTCTTTAAAGGCTTTATAAGTTTTATCAGTATCTTCCATATTTAAATCCATATATGTAACCCACACACCACGCATTTCCTTATTAAAATTATTGATAGATGAAGTTTGCAAAGTGATTTCGTTAGGCTTTTCTTTTTTTATATTGCCTGTGCCTGTCACAGCTATAACAGCACATAAAATTGCAACAGCTATTATTGTAGGAATAATTTTTATAAATCTCATATTATCAATTCCTTTGGTGTATTATGAAACCTATATACTTAATTTATCTTATACTAATAAATATATTTGCAGTGATTATAACTTGCTATGATAAATATTGTGCTATAAGAAGAAAATGGCGAGTAAAGGAAAGTACATTACTTTTAGTATCATTTTTAGGAGGTAGTATTTTTATGTATCTTACTATGCATATTATACGACACAAAACCAATCACTTAAAGTTTATGTTTATTATTCCCGTAACAATACTTTTACAATCATTCATATTGTTTTCTTTGCTGAGGTGATCATATGGAACGTAAACAACTTATTTTTTTCGTGCCGACTGAATGTGATAATATGAACGCAAATGTATTTTTAAAAAAGCATTGTAAGGTTTCTGCAAGAATGATAACACAACTTAAGCGAGAAAAAGATGGAATTATAAGAGATAATAAAATACTCAAAACAATTGATACTGTATATTGCGGTGATAAAATTATTCTTAATTTGCCCGAAGATAATAATAGTATTGTACCTGTAAAAGGCAATCTAACGGTTTTATATGAAGATAAATATATAATTGCAGTAGATAAACCTCCCAATATGCCTGTGCACCCAACAAAAATTCATCAGATGGATACTTTAGCTAATTACCTTGTATATATGCAAAAAGAAAAAGGGGAGAGCTATACTTTTAGAGCTATAAACAGGCTTGATAAAGATACATCAGGAGTAGTTGTAATAGCAAAAGACAGATATACAGCTTCTTTTTTATTTGATAATCTTGATAAAACATATGTTGCAGTATGCGAAGGTATAATTACAGGTAAGGGTACTATTGACAAAGGAATAAAACTTTTGGAAGGATATACAATTCAACGCACAATAGCAGATGACGGAAAAAGGTCAGTTACTCATTATAAAGCTATTAAAAGCATTAATAATCACACTTTACTTGAAATAAAGCTTGAAACAGGACATACACATCAGATTCGTTGTCATTTTTCATCAATTGGTCATCCGCTTGCAGGAGATGATATGTATGGTGGGTCAACAAAATTTATAAACAGACAGGCTCTACATTGTAATGAAGTGTTTTTTCACCACCATATTACAAATAAATTAATAAAAATTAACTCTCCGTTGCCTTATGATATTCGGTATTTGGTCACAGAATAAATTTGTGCAGTACTTCCTAATTGCTTATTTTATTATAAGCAGTTAATTTTATTTTATATGTAGCTTTTCTTTTTTATTAACTCCAAGTATTCCTCCGAGTGCGCCTGTTAAGTCTAAAACTATCAGCTTATACAGCGTGAATATTGTAACAGTGCCAAAGTTGGTAGCTAAACCTGAAATTAATATAATAATATAAATACACAATCCTGTAATTAAACCTGTGATTAAACCTGATAATTTATTTAAACGAGCAGAAATATATCCTCCAAGTAATCCGCCAACGCCTAAAATACCGAGCATAATATAATTTAAAAATTCACCGGGATATTTTCCTGACATAACAAACAAAAGACTGCTAATCATTATCATTAAAATTATTGTAATTACAGATAGTATTGTACCAACTATTATTGAACGTATAAACTTTTTGTCTATACTTAAAGCATTATTATTTAAATTTCGCAAAAAAATCCCTCCGAATATAACTCTAATGAATTATATTCAAAGGGAAATATTTTTATTCAAAATTATTATTCTTCATCTTTTTTCTTTTTTATGCCGAAGATACTTTTCTTTTCAGGCTGTTGAGCTGCTACCTTTTCCTGCTGAGTTTCATTAACAGAGATACACCATTTCTTCATTTTTATCTTAATGCGGTCTGAACCTGTTTCAATAATAATAGCGTCTTCGTCATCTTTTACTGCAACAATTCTGCCCATAATACCGCCAATAGTTGTAATTTCGTCACCAACTTCAAGGCTATTTCTCATCTCAGCTTCTGCTTTTTTCTTTTTATTATTAGGTCTGATTAGGAAGAAGTATAAAGCAGCAAAGATTGCAACATAAATTATAATCATCAAAATCATACTGTTACTGCCTGTAGAAGCAGTGCTTTGAGTAGCATCTAATAAAGTTAAGTTGTTCATTATTATTCCTTCTTTCTGTATTTACATACTTGAATAGTATAACAGATTTTTTCTCATGGTGCAAGTAATTTATTCAATTAAATTCTTGACCCCAAAATTAATCTATATTTATTATAGAAAGCTTCAAATTTTTTATTGTCAAGTTCGTTGCGTATCCTTTCAAGGAGGCTATTATAAAAAAATAAATTATGTATTACGCATAGCCTCATTCCAAGCATTTCACCGGCTTTCATAAGATGGCGTATATATGCTCTGCTGAAATTCATACAAACCGGACAGTCACATTCATTGTCTATAGGGCTTTCATCAAGCTCATATTTCACATTCCAAATATTACGTATGCCGCTCCATGAAAACAAATGACCATGACGAGCATTCCTGCTTGGCATAACGCAGTCAAACATATCCACTCCACGGTAGACAGATTCAAGAATGTTGACAGGTGTGCCAACTCCCATAAGGTATCTTGGTTTATCTTTTGGAGCAAATGGTATAACTTCATCTATTATTTCATACATTTCCTCAGCAGTTTCCCCAACAGCAAGTCCACCGATAGAATAACCCGGCAAGTCTAGGTCAGCAATTGCTTTCATATTTTCAATTCTTAAATCTTTATAAATGCCACCTTGATTAATACCAAATAATTTTTGTTCTTTGTTTAATGTGCTGTCAAGGTTGTTAAGTCTTTCCATTTCTGTTTTACATCTTTTAAGCCAGCGAACAGTACGTTGAGCTGATTCTTTTGTATAATCATATGGGGAAGGATTTTCAACACATTCGTCAAAGGCCATAGCTATAGTTGAACCTAGATTTGACTGAATCTGCATACTGATTTCAGGGCTCATAAAGATTCTTCTGCCGTCAATATGGGAGTTAAAGTAAACTCCTTCTTCATTAATTTTTCTCAGCTTTGCCAGTGAAAAAACCTGAAATCCACCGCTGTCGGTAAGAATTGGCCCATCCCATTTTGTAAACTTATGTAAGCCACCCATAGCTTTGATTTTATTATCTCCCGGCCTTAAATGGAGATGATAAGTATTACTAAGCATAATCTGACATTTAATATTTTTTAAATCAAAAGCAGATACAGCACCTTTAATTGCACCACAGGTAGCAACATTCATAAAACAAGGTGTTTGTACAGTTCCATGGACAGTATTTATAATACCGCGTCTTGCATTTTTTTCTTTTTTTATTACCTTAAACATATTATCCTCTGATTATTTATAATAT
>CAYRTG010000017.1:0-30029 GCA_964427365.1 uncultured Ruminococcus sp.
TAATTTTTATGATAATACTAAAATTATTTTACCCGACAAGTTTTTGCCAAATAAAAAATTTTTAGAATATCATAATGATACTATTTTTGAAAATTGGAGATAGCTAGAACTGCAATTAGAGATAATTTCTAATTTGCAGTTCTTTGCTGTTGCATCAATTGTAACCGTCAACTAATGAATATTCTCTTATTTGGTTACGACTGATTTTATATTTTTTGACGGTTACTTTACTTTCTTCACTAAAATAAAAATCTGAACTTTAATCCGGTAGGATGGAGGTTCAGATTTTTATTTAGCTATAATGGTAACAGTTTGTCGTTAAGAATTTGTAGATTGTTATTTTTCCATTTTGCAATCTTTATATCATATCACCTGACATATAATAATATATTTTTTGCAGTCATTCTCTCCACTCCAAACCTTAACATTTATATTTTATTGTCTTTAGACAGTACCGTTTGCAAGGGCGGTACAAAAAAGCCAAAAGCAATAAGGCTTGAACTTAGAGGAAACTTGTGCCTTGAGACTCGAGCTGATAACAGGACTTACGGTTCTTGAGCAAATTACCCATTAACGGGAAGTTGTGATTATAGGAAATAATTTTATATTTGTCGGACGGAGCAACTTCAAACTTTATGGCATAATCGTTTCAGAACCTGTAGCCAAAGTTATTTTTGTAACTCTTAATTCTAAAATCCAAATTAAAATTACAGTTGTGTTATTTTAATTTACAAACCACAATATATTGTGATATATTTATAATGTATAAATGTGAGAAAATCAACGGAGGCGTTTTAAATGGAACAGTACAAACAGAAATTTATTGAATTTATGGTAGATTGTCAAGTTTTAAAGTTTGGCGATTTTGTAACAAAAAGCGGACGTAAAACACCTTTCTTTATAAACACCGGTTTTTACCGTACAGGCACACAACTAAAGAAACTTGGCGAATATTATGCTAAGGCTATCAATGACAAATTTGGTCTTGATTTTGATGTTCTTTTCGGACCTGCTTACAAAGGTATACCACTTTCTGTGACTGCTTCAATTGCTATAAGCTCACTTTACAATAAAGATATTAAATATTGCTCAAACCGCAAGGAAGTTAAAGACCATGGCGACAAGGGTATTTTACTCGGCAGCCCAATTGTTGATGGTGACAAAGTAGTAATTATTGAAGACGTAACTACAGCAGGCACATCTATTCAGGAAACATTGCCTATCATCATGGCTCAGGGTAATATAAATCCCATTGGACTTGTAGTGTCTGTTGACAGAATGGAAAAAGGACAGGGTTCAAAGTCGGCACTTTCCGAAATTGAAGAAAAATATGGTTTAAAAACAACAGCTATTGTAACAATGGCAGAGATTGTTGAGCATCTATACAATAAGGAATACAATGGTAATATAATTATTAATGATAAGCTGAAAGCTGCCATTGACGCTTACTATGAGGAGTACGGCACAAAATAATCGCTGCCGTTTATAATTATTATTATGCTAATAGTTATAAAGGCAGAAAAATTAATAAAATTAAAGCAACTAAAAGTGGACTTTCAAAAAAATATAAACAATATAATAGACCATCTAATAAGTCTGAGAGTGTAACAATACAGTATATGAAACATTTAGTTGAAATTGATTGGAAATGAGGTGCAGTTATGAAAAAACTCTATTCTTTAATTGTTTGTACTACTATATTATTTAGTGTATTTCTCACCGGTTGCGTGAGTTCGGGGGATACCCAAAATAATGTTACAGCAGACAAAGACATTGTAAAAATGCGAAATGAGTACAAAATTAATGTTTTAGTTTTTAGTTCTGAAGATAGCGAATCTAATGATGATTTAGCTTTATATAACAGCGTTCCATATTTCAATGTTTTTGATAGTATGTTTATCGATTACAAAAATTCTGATTATGAGCCGAAAATCATTAAAAAGTTAATAAAAAAATATAAAAAGACGTTTAGAAAGGCATCTGATAATTCTGATTATTACATATCAGATTATAAAGACGGTGTTTGCATTAATCAATATGTTGGTAAGGAGAAAGATGTGGTTATACCGGAAACTCTTGATGGGAAAAAGGTTATAAAAATTGGTGCTTATATTTCCTATGATTGGGAATTGGGCAGTGATTATAATTCGCCTTTCAATGAGTATAAGATAAATTCAATTACTATACCAAAAACTGTTAAGGAAGTTTCTTTTGGCGCTCTCAACTGTTATCGCTGTGAGGGTGATGATCACATTTATTATCTTAAAAATATTTATGTTGATAGTGAAAATCCTTATTACACGTCAGTGAAAGGAATACTTTATAACAAGGATAAAACCTGTTTGCTACAAATTCCAATGAATTATCAAAATAAAACTATTGATATACTTGAAGGAACAAAAGCGGTTTATTGTGTTAATGCACATACAACAGAAACAGTAAATATACCTGCAAGTGTTGTTAGTTTCGGAGAAACTATTAATAAATATGGAAATTATAAAATGTCGTTAAATTATGGACATTATACTTCTCCTTTGCGTTTTGAAGAAGTTAAAGAAGTTAGTGAATTTAATGTAGATAATGACAATGAATATTATTCCAGTTTAGATGGAGTATTATACGATAAGGAGAAAACTATACTTATTGTATATCCTCAGTCAAGTGAAACGGAAAATTTTGTTGTGCCGGATAGTGTAACTGTTATTGGGGACGCAACAAGTTTTACATCATATTATACTGAAAAATATGGGCACTTAAAAACTATAGAGATTGGGAAAAATGTTAAAAAGATATATTCCTCTTGTGGTCAACGTTACCCACAAAAGCTGATGGTTAAAGGCTACAAAAACACAGCGGCAGAAGAATATGTTAAAGAAGAGAAAAAGACATTCAATATGGGTGATGACCAATTAGTTTTTGTATATTTAGATTGAATTTACATTAAATCGGAAAGACAAGTTTAGCACATATGGTAGCAAAAATATATCCTTTGATGAGATTGGTAATCCATTGTCATACCGTGACGGAATAACAATGGAGTGGCAACATTGAAATTTGAAGATGATACTGATAAGTTTAATTGGAGATATGAAAACTCAAAAAAGGTAACGAAAAGATTATATAACTTGTACTATGGTGTTGGTTATAACAATGTTTCACAGTATATTAGTAACATTGAGCATAGTGAATACGGAAGAAAAGATATAATATATCATTACAAAATAAACAATAAGGTTTACTATTTTAATGCAGTAAAATTCAAATTAAAGGTACATAGAGATATAGACAGAAAGTTGCCAAAATAATGGTTATCGAAAGATACGAAAAATGTTTAGGAGGTTATTTTTATGAAAAGGTTTATTTCAGCTCTTATTTCAATGCTGCTTTTCGTATCGGTTTTTACGGTTGTTACTACCTATGCAGAGGTTGAAACGTACCACAAGAATGGATATGTATATACATATAGAGATGGTGGCATTCATATTTTGCGATACATCGGCAAAGCTTCTAATGTGATTGTCCCCACCGAGATTGACGGAAAGAAAGTAGTTAAGCTCGGAGTCAGTTTTGAGGATGAATACAGCGATGAGATTGACGCGCTGGACTATGCGGGCTTTAGCGGGAATAAGTATGTTAAAACCGTCACCGTGCCGAGCGGAATAAAAAGTTTCGGAAACGGAGTGTTCAGTGAATGCAAGAACCTAAAAAAGGTTGTATTTAAAAACGGAATTGCCGAAATTACACGCTCAATGTTCAGTGGTTGCGTTAAGCTAAAATCCGTTTTAATTCCTAAAACCGTTACCTGTATCGGCTCAGAGGCTTTTGCTTATTGTAAAAAACTAAAGGAGGTCAAGCTTCCTTCTGGCGTAACAGTGATAGGCGATGCTGTTTTTTATAAATCGGGGCTGACAAAATTTTTTATCGGTAAAAATCTCAAAGAAATATCTGGAAATGTTTATTTGGGAGAAACCTTCTACGGAACGAAAATTAAAAAAATTACTGTAAGTAAAAGCAATAAAAAATACAGTACGAAAAAGGGTGTACTATATAATAAGAATAAGACAAATTTAATTTACTATCCATATAAGAAAAGCACAAAAGCTTTTATGATTCCGAACACTGTTACAAAAATTTCTAGCGGAGCTTTTTGGGGAAATAAATATCTAAAATCAGTTGTGATTTCTAGGAGTGTACAGAAAATCGGCGATAATGCGTTCAGAGAATGTCAAAAGCTTGCTAAAATCAGCTTCAAGAACAAAAAGCAGTTGAAAATCAAGTATTCTGCGTTTTTGGATTGCAAATCCCTGAAAACTGTGACTGTCCCCAAAAAGGTTATAAAGCTCGAAAAGCAGTCGTTAGGATATTACATCGCCAATTCTACAGATTTCAGAGTAAAAAAGATTAAGAATTTTACAATAATGGGCAAGACGAATAGTACAGCTTATAAATACGCAAAGAAAAGTGGGATTAAGTTTGTATCTATAAACTGATGACTTATAAAATCTAAGATGTACAAAACAAAAAACATTTGTTGTATTTATAAGTTCAAAAAGGCTGGAAAAAGTATTTCGCTGAGGCAATTTTCTAATCTAATTAAGATATCGCCGGAATACCTTTCTAAAATCGAGAACAACGAACGCCCTGCGCCAAGTATCGATATTCTTATACGAATGTCAGATAAATTGTTCCTCAGCGAAACCGAAAAGTAATTATTTTTCGATCTTGCAGCTCAGTCAAAATCGGATTTGTCACTCGCTTTCGATTTAATCGATTACATTAATAGGTATCCGATTGTTCATAAAACTTTAAGGATTGAAAAATGGCAATAGCACTGTATTGTTCTACTATGATTCTGACGGTAGTGTTCATTCAATGACAAATGGAGATGACACGTATTTCTTTGTAAAGAACTTACAGGGAGATATTATTAAGCTCATTGATGAAAATGGAAATACAGTTGCCACCTATGCTTATGATGCTTGGGAAAATGTGCTTAGTGAGGAAGAAAATTCATCTATTAAAGGATTGAATCCATTCCGTTATCGTGGTTATGTTTATGACAGTGAAACTGACTTGTAAAAGTGGACAGGTTCTTTGCAAGCTCTCAAACTTGCTCTTGCTGCGGCTACAGAAATCCTGAAACGAAAAATCTTGCAGTAAGAGCATGGGACTGTCCGCAGTGCGGCACTCATCACGACAGAGATATCAATGCTGCAATCAATATCAGAAACGAAGGTATGCGGCTTGCAGGCGCATAACCCAAACATAGAACCGTGGGACACATGGGGTTAGCTCGTTGATACTGTACACACCGGTGTACTTGAGCGAGAAACCCCCGCCTCTATGCAAAGCATAGGCGGTGGGAGTATGTCACTAATGTATTAAATCCTTAACAAGGAGGGAAAACTGTGTCTGCCGAAATACACAAAGGTCATAGAAAACGTCTTAAAGAGAAATATCTTACTGATGGAATAGATAATTTTGCAGAACATGAAATATTGGAGTTACTGTTATATTATGCACTGCCCCAAAAGGATACAAATCCTCTTGCTCATAAACTTCTTGAAAACTTTGGTTCAATATCTGCAGTATTAGACGCACCCGCCTCCCACCTCTTAAGCTTAGGAATTACAGAAAATGTTGTAACATTGATAAAGCTTATACCTGATCTTACCAGAATTTATTATGACGATAAATTTAATAATAAATCAAAGAGAATTGATACAAGTAATCTTTGTGAATATTTTAAGTATAAATTTCTCGGAAGAAATGTAGAGCATCTCCACTTACTGTTAATGGATGGAAAGTATAATGAGCTTTATAGCGGCATAGTGTCAAAAGGAACACTAACGGCAACAAACGTGCCAATACGCAAGATCATTGAACTTTCTGTGCTATATAATGCAACATATGCAGTAATAGCACATAATCATCTCAGCGGTATAGCTTTGCCTTCTAAGTCTGATTTGTTTGCAACAAAAAATGTTGTTGAAGCATTAAAGCTAATTGATATAAGCTTGATTGACCATATTATAATTGCAGACGAAGACGCTACATCACTTATAGACAGCATCTATGCTAATTCAATATTTACAACAGATTAAGCTAATACATTGAACTTTAGTGTATATAAATAAAATAAATTATGAGGAGGTTAAACCTATGGGTTTATTTAAACTTCATTCTTCATATAAACCTACTGGTGACCAGCCTCAGGCAATTGAAGAAATTGTAAACAGCATAAAACAAGGTAATAAACATCAGACCTTGCTTGGTGTAACAGGCTCAGGTAAAACCTTTACAATGGCAAATGTTATTGAAAAAATGCAAAGACCGACTCTAATACTTGCCCACAATAAAACTCTTGCAGCACAGCTTTGTTCTGAATTTCAGGTTTTTTTCCCGGAAAATGCTGTAGAATATTTTGTTTCTTATTACGATTATTACCAACCTGAAGCATATGTGCCTGCAACTGACACATATATTGAAAAGGACAGTTCTATTAATGATGAAATAGACAAACTTCGTCATAGCGCAACTTTGGCTTTATCTGAGCGCCGAGATGTTATAATAGTAGCGTCAGTTTCTTGTATATACAGCTTAGGCAATCCAATAGATTACCGTAATATGGTGATTTCTCTGCGTCCGGGTATGAAAAAGAATCGTAATGATTTAATCAAAAAGCTTGTTGAACTTCAGTATGAACGCAACGATGAAAATTTTATTAGAAATAAATTTAGGGTCAGGGGAGATACATTGGAAATTTTCCCTGCTGCATCAAGCGATAAAATTATTCGGGTGGAGTTTTTCGGCGATGAAATAGACAGAATAAGCGAGATAAATCCGCTTACAGGTGAATTATTGGGAACACTGCGCCACGCAGCCATTTATCCTGCGTCTCACTATATTGTTTCAAGGGATAAACTTCTTTCGGCAGTTGATGAAATACGCAAGGAAATGGAAGAAAGAGTAGCTTATTTCCTGTCAAAGGGAAAGCTCTTGGAAGCACAACGAATAGAGCAGCGTACAAATTATGATATAGATATGCTTCTTGAAACAGGATTTTGCAGCGGAATTGAAAACTATTCACGAATAATGTCAGGAAGAAAGCCGGGTTCAGCTCCTTTTACACTTCTTGATTATTTTCCGGATGATTATCTTTTATTTGTTGATGAATCCCATGTAACTTTGCCACAAACAAGAGGAATGTTTGCAGGTGACTATGCAAGAAAAAAGAGCCTTGTAGATTTTGGTTTCAGACTTCCGTCAGCTTTCGACAACAGACCGCTTAATTTTGATGAATTTTATGATAGAATCAATCAGGTGTGTTTTGTATCTGCAACACCCGGTGATTTTGAAAAAGAAAAAAGCTCAGTAATATCTGAGCAGATTATCAGACCAACAGGTCTTCTTGACCCTGAAATTTCAGTAAGACCTACAGATGGTCAGCTTGATGATTTAATTTCTGAAATCAATACAAGAGTTATGAAGAAACAGCGAGTTCTTATAACTACCTTAACTAAAAAAATGGCGGAGGACTTAACAGCTTATTTTATAGAAATGGGTATTAAAGTAAAGTATCTCCATCATGATATTGACACAGTTGAACGAATGGAAATAATAAGAGATTTGCGCCTTGGAGTGTTTGATGTACTTGTAGGTATTAACTTGTTAAGAGAGGGACTTGATATTCCCGAGGTTTCTCTTGTGGTAATTCTTGATGCTGATAAAGAAGGCTTTTTAAGAAGCGAAAGAAGTCTTATTCAGACAATCGGGCGAGCTGCCCGAAACAGTGAAGGCACAGTAATAATGTATGCAGACTCAGTAACTCCTTCTATGAAAAACGCAATTGTAGAAACAAACCGCAGGCGTGAAATACAGAAAAAATACAACAAGGAACACAATATTATTCCAAAAACAATTGTTAAGGAAGTAAGTGAAATTCTTGAAATTTCTACACATACTGACGATGAATTTAAAAATACCCGTCAAATGTCACGAGCTGAAAAAGAACAGCTTATTAAAAAGCTTTCTAAAGAAATGCGTGCTGCAGCTAAGCTTCTTGAATTTGAACACGCAGCATATTTAAGAGATAAAATTAAGAAACTACGAGGTGAAAAGTAGTGGCTAAAAAAAAGGTAAATGGATATAACGATGATAGTATTTCCTCACTTAGCGGTGCGGACCGAGTCAGAAAAAGACCTGCTGTAATTTTCGGTTCTGACGGAATTGAGGGATGTCAGCATTCTGTTTTTGAAATTCTTTCAAATTCTATTGATGAGGCAAGAGAGGGATACGGTAAGCAGATACAGGTTACAAGATATTCTGACGGTTCTTATGAAGTTGAAGATCACGGAAGAGGAATACCTGTGGGCTACAACAAAAACGAAGACCGTATGAACTGGGAACTGTTGTTTTGTGAAATGTATGCCGGCGGCAAATATAATAACAACGAAGGTGAAAGCTATGAATTTTCCCTTGGATTAAACGGCTTGGGACTTTGTTCAACCCAGTATGCATCTGAATATATGGACGTTGAGATTAAGCGTGACGGTTATAAATATTCTCTCCATTTTGAACACGGCGAGAATATAGGCGGGCTAAAGCAAGATATTTATTCCAAGAAAGATACAGGTACAAAAATACATTGGAAGCCGGACATGCAGGTATTTACTGATATTGATGTATCTGATGGATACTTTCTTGATATAATGAAACGTCAGGCAATTGTAAATGCAGGCATAGAATTTGTATTCAGGAATCAGAACGGCAGAAGCTTCGACATAACCAAATTCAACTATGTAAATGGCATTGAGGATCATGTTAAGGAAATTATAGGAGAAGAAGGACTTACAACAGTTCAGACTTGGGAAACTGAGCGAAAAGTACGTGACCGTGAAGATAAACCTGAATACAAATGCAAAATAGGTGTGTCTCTTGCATTTTCAAATAAGGTTGCACAAGCAGAGTATTATCATAACTCAAGCTGGCTTGAATATGGAGGTGTACCTGCAAAAGCTGTAAAGAACGCATTTGTTTATATGATAGACGGCTACTTGAAGCAGAACAATAAATATAATAAAACTGAAAGTAAAATCAACTTTACAGATATTGAGGATTGCCTTGTAATTTGTATTTCATCTTTTTCAAGCATAACTTCATATGAAAACCAGACTAAAAAGGCTATTACAAATAAAGGTATTCAGGAAGCTATGACTGACTTTCTACGCCACAGCTTGGAAATCTATTTTATAGAAAATCCTATTGAAGCAGAAAAAATTGCTAATCAGGTACTTATTAATAAGCGTAGCCGTGAAGATGCTGAAAAAACTCGTCTTAATATAAAGAAAAAACTAACAGGTAATATTGACATAACAAACAGAATAGCAAAGTTTGTAGATTGCAGAAGTAAAGATGTTAATGAAAGAGAGCTTTTCATTGTTGAGGGTGATTCAGCGTTAGGTGCTTGTAAGCAGGCTCGAAACCCTGATTTTCAAGCGATTATGCCAATCAGAGGTAAGATTCTTAACTGCCTTAAAGCTGATTATGACAAGATTTTTAAATCGGAAATCATTACAGATTTACTTAAAATACTTGGTTGCGGAGTTGAAGTCAAGGCAAAAGCAAATAAAAATCTTTCAAACTTTGATTTAAATAATTTAAGGTGGAACAAGGTAATAATTTGTACTGATGCTGACTATGACGGATTTCAAATTCGTACCCTTGTACTTACTATGATTTATCGTTTAACCCCAACCTTGATTCAAGAGGGAAGAGTGTTTATTGCAGAATCTCCCCTATATGAAATTACTGCTAAGGATAAAGTTTACTTTGCGTATGACGAAGTGGAGAAGGATAAATATATAAAAGAAATCGGCGACTCCAAATTTACTATTCAGCGCAGTAAAGGTCTTGGTGAAAACGAGCCTGAAATGATGAGCTTAACAACAATGAGCCCGTCAACAAGAAGACTGATTAAGGTCGTACCTGACTCCGCAGAGCAGACAGCGGCAATTTTTGATACATTGCTTGGTGATGATTTACAAGGAAGAAAAGATTTTATTGTAGAGCATGGTGCAGAGTATTTAGACCAGCTTGACGTAAGCTGATAAATTGAACCCCAAATACGGAAGGTGATTATTTGGCAAGGAAAAAGAAAACAACAAAAACCCCTAAGCTGCCTGCTGTGAACGGCGTAATTGATGGTGCCGGTGAAGTAGTAGACCAGCATATAGTGTCCACAATTCAGGATAACTATATGCCCTACGCAATGAGCGTTATTTTATCAAGAGCAATTCCTGAGATTGACGGCTTCAAGCCATCTCACAGAAAGCTTTTATATACAATGTACAAAATGGGACTTCTCACAGGGGGTCGTACAAAATCTGCAAATATTGTTGGTGCAACAATGAAGCTAAATCCTCATGGCGATGCTGCTATTTATGATACAATGGTACGTCTTTCAAGAGGATATGAGGCACTATTGCACCCGTATGTGGACTCAAAGGGTAACTTTGGTAAATTTTACAGCCGTGATATGGCGTGGGCTGCTTCAAGATATACAGAAGCAAAGCTTGACAAGCTTTGTAACGAGTTATTCAAGGATATTGACAAGGATACTGTTGACTTTGTAGATAACTACGATAATACAATGAAAGAACCAACCTTGCTTCCTGCAACATTTCCATCAGTTCTTGTAAATGCTAATACAGGTATTGCTGTAGGTATGGCTTCAAATATATGCTCTTTTAACTTAAAGGAAGTCTGTGAAACTACTGCGGCATTAATCAGAAATCCGGATCATGATGTAATGTCAACAATGCCCGCTCCTGATTTTTCAGGTGGCGCAACTATCGTCTATGACGAGGAAGTAATGAAGAAGGTATATGACACCGGACGCGGTAGTATTAAACTTCGCTCAACCTATGAGTATGATAAATCTGCAAACTGTATTGACGTAATGAGTATTCCTAATACTACAACCAGTGAGCAGATTATTGATAAGGTCATTGATCTTGTAAAATCAGGAAAAATCAAAGAGATTTCGGACATTAGAGATGAAACAGGGCTTGAAGGTCTGAAAATCACAATTGATTTAAAACGTGGTGCAGACCCTGATAAGCTTATGCGTAAGCTTTTTAAAATGACTACTCTTGAAGACAGCTATGCATGTAACTTCAATGTACTTATCGGCGGAGTTCCAATGGTTCTTGGAGTTAAACAATTACTAACTGAGTGGATTGCTTTCAGAATTGAGTGTGTAAGACGCAGAACATATTTTGATTTAAATAAAAAGAAGGACAAGCTGCACCTTTTAAAAGGTCTTGAAAAAATCCTTCTTGATATTGATAAAGCTATAAAAATTGTAAGAGAAACCGATGAAGAATCCGAAGTTATACCAAATCTTATGATTGGCTTTGGAATTGACGAGATACAGGCTGAGTATGTTGCTGAGATTAAACTCCGTCACTTAAATCGTGAGTATATTGTAAAACGTTTACAGGATGTTGAAGATCTTGAAGAAGAAATTGCGGATTTAGAGGCAATCCTTGCCAGTAAATCACGTGTTAAAACTATTATTGTACGAGAGCTTAAAGAAGTAGGAGATAAGTACGGTCAGCCAAGAAAGAGCCTTATTCTGTATAATGATGAAGATAATGATGAAGATGAGATTGAGGAAATTCCTGATTATCCGGTAAATCTGTTCTTTACTCAGGACGGCTACTTTAAGAAAATTACTCCGCTGTCCCTAAGAATGGGAGGCGAGCAAAAGCTTAAAGAGGGCGACAAAATAGTTGAAGCAATAGAATTTACTAATAATTGCGATATTTTATTTTTTACAAATAAGTGCCAATGCTACAAAGCAAAGGCTTATGAATTTGATGATACAAAAGCCAGTGTGCTTGGCGAATATATCCCGGCTAAGCTCCATATGGACGAGGATGAAACTGCTGTTAAAATGGTAGTAACCAAGGACTATAAAGGCTTTTTGCTCTTTGGCTTTGATAACGGTAAAATTGCAAAAGTTCCCCTTGAGTCCTTTGCAACAAAAACCAATCGCAAAAAACTCACAAAGGCTTATTGCGATAAATTTCCTCTTGTGGACATTGCTTTCTCACTTGAGGACAAGGAATTTGTAATAGCATCCTCATCAGGAAGAATGTTGTTGCTCCATTCAAGTGCGCTTAATCTAAAAACATCACGTACAACTCAGGGTGTTGCAGTTCTTAAACTGAAAAAGGGTCACAGATTATTCTCAATTACAGAATATACTGAAGGTTTATTCAATAAGCCTGCAAGATACAGAACACGTAATCTGCCTGCTCTTGGCGCATTGCCGTCGCCTGATGATAACAGCGAGCAGTTGTCTTTAATATAAATCCTTATAACATCGGTAATATGTCCCCCGCCTCCAAGGCGGCGGGTTCCATATTTCAATTCAGTGGGAGTTGCAAACTCCCACTGAATTGGTACTTGCGCTGCAAGTACTCCGCTTGTTGAAAGCGGAGCTTTGAACGTAGCTGTTAATAAATTAAATAAAAGCTCTTGCAAATTTATTTAATATATGTTAATATATTATGGCTTAATAAAATATCTATAACTTAGTTGAAAGGATTGATATATATGGGAATTTTGGGTATAGTTTTAGGCTCTATTTTAATTATTATGTCCGTAGCAATTATTATTGCAATTATTTTACAGGAAGGTAATCAGCAGGGTGTTGGCGTAGTAACCGGCGGCGCTGATTCATTTTTCTCGAAAAATAAGGCTCGTTCAATTGATGCAAAGCTGGCAAAGTGGACGAAGATTATCGCAGCTATTTTTGTAATCTGCGTAATCGTACTTAATGCTTTAGAGCGTTTTGATGTTCTTTAATACTTTACTATAAGAACAGTTCTATTTTATAAAAATTAAACATAATTATAGACCATAGGACAACCTATGGTCTATTTTTTTATGTGGAAGTGTTAATGTGAATATTTTTTATGTTATACTAATGTATATTGTGGCATTAATTGTGTTTGCGATAATACATAAAATCGGTAAAAATAAAAAGCCTGTCAGGCGGGGACTTTTGTCTATGATAACAGGCTTTTTGTGTTTAGTTGCAGTGAATTTATCAAGTGTGTTTACAGGAGTTTATCTGCCCTATAGTATATTTACCATAGCAGTGTCAACAATCGGCGGTATTCCCGGCATTACAGCACTTCTTACCTTAAATTTATTTTTCTAAAAATCCTTAGCAATTTCTAGTAAAGATTCGCTTATAAGCTCCTTGTTCTTTGTAAGACTGCCGATTATAGATTTATAAATCAAACCGGGATATTTGTAAAAATTCTTTTTCATAAGCTTAGCTTGATTAATGTCAGGAGCATATAAATCAAAAGACATAAGTTCAATGTTTCCTCCTGATATTTTAAAGTTAACATTATATCCCTTGTCAATTTTGCTTATAGTAACAGTATTTTCCTTTTCAATTCTTCTTTGCTCTAAAAGCTCAATTGCGCAAGCACAGGCGCGCTCTTTTATAGTGGTAGCTATAGTTCTCTCAAGCTCATTTGCAACCATCTCGCCGTTGGCGGTAATGTAATATAAATTTTCTTTTTCATCAACAAGCTCAATGTTGTTGTGCTTAATAAGGTCATCAAAACAGGAGCTGACTTCAAAATAATTGGCAAGTCCCTTTTTCTGTATAGCTTCAACAACCAAAGCCTTGTCCATTGGCTTGCTTACAGAATGAAACAGGTAGCATATAAGGGTTCTGATTTCATATTTTGACCTCATACCGCCTAATTCAACGCCTTCGTCAAAGGTGTTTTTATTTATATCAATTTCTTCATTTTTTTCATAAGTATCATCAATATTTTCAAAAGCCATATAATCTCCGCTTTCTTAATTAAATTTTATATCTTTCAAAGCTCCGCTTTCAACAAGCGGAGTACTTGCAACGCAAGTACCAATTCAGTGGGAGATTGCAACTCCCACTGAATTGAAATATGTCCCCCGCCGCCTTGGAGGCGGGGGACATATTACTGATGTTATAATGATTGTAGCATAGATTTATTAAAATGTACACTCCAATTTTTTACTTATTGACATTTAAATTAATAAATGATACCATTAGTTTAATAATATAGAAGGGAAATGATAATATGAGTGAATATATAGCCTTTATATGGATTGGCTTTGCAATATTCATGCTCATATGTGAGGGACTTACGTCACAATTGGTATCTATCTGGTTTGTATTTGGCAGTGTAGCTGCTGCAATAAGCTGTATTTTCACAGACAATTTTCTTATTCAATCGGTAGTATTTGTGATAGTATCCTTTATTTGCCTGATTGCAACGCGACCGCTCGTTAAGAAAATTACCAAGCAGACAATTGTGCATACAAATGCTGATGGTATGGTAGGAAGAATGGCTCTTGTAACAATGGACATTGTTAATACAAAAGGAACAGGGCAGGTTAATGTTGATGGGGAACTTTGGAGCGCTAAAAGTGTTGACAACAGAGAAATAAAATCCGGAGCAAATGTTAGAATTACAGGAATACAGGGAGTAAAGCTTCTTGTTGAGGTCGCATAAGGAGGAAAATATGTATTTTACATTTAATTTTGGAACAACCATTATTCTCGCTATAGTGGTAATTTTAATAATCTTGATTGCAAGAAATATTAAAATTGTACCACAAGCACATGCTTTTGTAATTGAGCGCCTTGGTGCATATCATGCAACATGGGAAACGGGATTGCATTTTAAAATTCCTTTTTTTGACCGTATAAATAAAAAGGTATCTTTAAAGGAACAGGTAGTAGATTTTCCGCCGCAACCTGTTATTACAAGAGATAATGTTACAATGCAGATTGATACTGTAGTGTATTTTGAAATTACAGACCCTAAGCTTTATACCTATGGTGTAGAGCGTCCATTATCTGCTATTGAAAATCTTACAGCTACAACTCTACGTAATATTATCGGTGATTTAGAGCTGGATGCAACGCTTACATCACGTGATACTATCAACGATAAAATCCGTATTATTCTTGATGAAGCCACGGACGCATGGGGTATCAGAGTAATCCGTGTTGAGCTTAAGAATATTCTCCCGCCAAGAGAAATTCAGGATGCAATGGAAAAGCAAATGAAAGCTGAGCGTGAAAGACGTGCAAAAATTCTTGACGCTGAGGGTGAAAAGAAAAGTCAAATTCTCATTGCAGAAGGTATGAAGGAATCCGCAATACTAAAAGCTGATGCTGTAAAAGAGCAGAAAATCAGGGAAGCTGCCGGTGAAGCAGAGGCTATTTTGTCAGTACAGAAAGCTAACGCTGACGCACTGACAATGCTTAATGAAGCTGCACCTACAGACCCTGTAATCGCTTTAAGAAGCCTTGAAGCGTTTGCAAAGGTTGCAGACGGCAAGTCTACCAAAATTATAATCCCTTCTGATTTACAGAATATGGCTGGATATGTTGCATCATTAAAGGCGTTATGGGAGGATAATAAATCTGAAAGTAATGCAAAATAAGTATTAAAACAAATGGCTGCTGTTATGCGGTCATTTGTTTTTTGTTTAAGATTTACAAAATAAATGTGGAAAACCAATCCATTACAATAATATCTATGAATTTGCCTAATTAAACCATTATTCTATTGAATAATTTTCAGTTTTTAGGTATAATAAGATGAATATAAAAATATAAATTTTTTGTCATTTAAGGAGATTTTTATGAAGAAGGTAGCCGTAATTATGGGTTCTGACAGCGATTTTAAAGTTGTACAGAAGGCTATATTGAAATTAAAGGAATTTAATGTACCATATGAGGTGCATATTATGAGTGCCCACCGTACACCTGATGAGGCTGCGGAGTTTTCTAAAAATGCTAAGCAAAACGGTATTGGTGTAATTATTGCAGCAGCAGGTATGGCAGCACATTTGGCAGGTGTATTAGCTGCACATACTACAATTCCGGTAATAGGTATTCCTATTAAATCATCAACATTTGACGGAATGGACGCACTTCTTGCAACAGTAATGATGCCTACAGGTATTCCTGTAGCAACAGTAGCTGTTGACGGAGCGGGAAATGCAGGACTCCTTGCAGTACAGATACTCGCTCTTTCTGATGAAGTCCTTGATAAAAAGCTTGAAGCGATGAAAGAAGAAATGGCACAGGCGGTGGCTCAAAAAGATTCTGACATTCAGAGAAAGGCAGCTGAACTTTGAAAAGCATAACAATAGATAAAACCATTGATAAGGCAAATGATGAGTGCGGAGTATTTGGTTTCTACAGCAACAACGAGGATCTTAATATTGTGTCAATAACACAGGATGCTCTCTATAGCTTGCAGCATAGGGGACAGACAAGCGCCGGAATGACAATTATGAATGACGGAGTACCGTCCTCTGTAAAAGATTTAGGCATTGTTTCCACAGTATTTACCAATAAAGCACTTTCAACTTTACCGCAGGGTAAAATTTCTGTAGGTCATGTAAGATATACTTCTTCAGAATATCTTGACCGTGCTGCAACCCAGCCGCTTGTAATGAGTTGCAGAGAAGGAGCTATAGCACTTTCAAATAACGGAGCTATTACAAATTTTTGTGAAATAAGAACCGATCTTGAAAAAGACGGAGCTATATTTCAGTCTAATTCCCACGCAGAGATTATCTCATATACAATTGCTGCTGAAATAATAAACAGCAAATCTGTTGATGACGCAGTTTTAAAAGCAATGGATAAATTGAAAGGCGCATTTTCTATAGTTTTAGCCTCTAAGGATAAACTTATCGGAGCCAGAGATGCTCATGGATTCAGACCTCTTTGTATTGGCAAAATCAAAGACAGCTATATTATTACTTCCGAAAGCTGTGTGTTAGACAGCATAGGAGCAACGCTCATAAGAGATGTTGAACCGGGAGAAATGGTAGTTGTTGATAAATTTGGAATTCGCAGCAATAGTTGCTTACAGAAGAAAACTACTTCTTTGTGCCTTTTTGAGTTTGTGTATGTTGCAAGACCTGACTCTGTTATAGACAATGTTACAGTACATATGGCAAGGCATAAAGCAGGTGAACTCTTATATAAAGAACATCCTGTTGATGCTGATATAGTATGTGGCGTACCGGATTCCGGTTTGATTGCAGCTCAAGGCTTTTCCGACGTATCAGGAATACCATTTATGACAGCCTTTATAAAGAATAAATATATCGGCAGAACCTATGATGGCATAAATGACAGTAAAAGCCGCAGACTTTTAAAGACAAGGCTTAATGTTTTGAAAAAGGCTGTACAAGATAAGAGAGTTGTGATTATTGATGACTCTATAGTACGAGGTTCCACAAGTGCTCATATAGTTAAGCTTATGAGAGAAGCCGGAGCAAAGGAAGTGCATATGAGAATATGTTCACCTCCTATTGTTCATCCTTGCTATTTTGGAATTGACTTTCCAGATAAATCTCAGATGATTTCAAATAATATGAATCTTCAGGATCTTAAAGAACTGATTAATGCCGATTCCCTTGGCTTTTTAAGTATTAAAGGATTACATAAAACAGCTGAAGAATGTAACATAGGACTTTGTGATGGATGCTTCAGCGGACATTATCACGCTGACAAACCAAAGAAAATCTATGTTGATAAATTTGCAAACAAAATCAAAGAATTTTAACGGAGGAGAAAATATGAAAAGCTTTAACGAAAGTTATAAGGAAGCCGGCGTTGACGTAACAGCAGGATATAAAGCTGTTGAACTTATGAAAAGCCACGTTGCACGGACAAGGACAGATGGTGTTATATCCGGAATAGGGGGATTTGGCGGATTGTTCGCTCCGAACCTTAAAGGCATGGAAGAGCCTGTGCTTGTGTCAGGTACAGACGGCGTCGGAACAAAGCTTAAGCTGGCTTTCCTTTTAGACAAGCACGATACTATTGGTATTGACGCGGTTGCAATGTGTGTAAATGATGTAGTTTGCGGCGGCGCACAGCCGTTATTCTTCCTTGATTATATTGCTTGCGGAAAAAATATTCCTGAAAAAATTGCCGACATAGTTTCAGGTATAGCTGACGGTTGTATTCAGTCAGGCTGCGCATTAGTAGGCGGTGAAACAGCTGAAATGCCGGGATTTTATCCAATAGATGAGTATGATGTAGCAGGATTCTGTGTAGGTATGGTTGACAGACCAAAGATTATTGACGGCAACAAGCTTACAGTGGGTGATGTTCTTATCGGCTTGCGTTCATCAGGTGTACATTCCAATGGCTTCTCACTTATAAGAAAAATCTTCAATATTGACAAAAACACAATTTACAGTACATATAAGGAGCTTGAAAAGCCTTTGGGCGAAACACTTTTAACGCCTACAAAAATCTATGTTAAGCCAATTCTTGCACTAATGGAACAGGTGGATGTAAAAGCTGTTTCTCATATTACAGGCGGTGGCTTTTATGAAAATATTCCGAGAATGATGAAAGATGGACTTACAGCAAAGGTTAATAAATCAGCTGTCCCGGTACTTCCTATTTTTAAGGTAATGGAGAAAGTAGGCAATATTTCAGAACACGATATGTTCAATACATTTAATATGGGTATTGGCATGATAGCAGCAGTTGACAACAAACAGGCAGATAAAGCACTACAGGTACTGAAAGAAAACGGTGAAGATGCTGTTGTTTTAGGCGAAGTAATCAAAGGTAATGACGGAGTAATTATAGAATAATGAAAAATATAGTTGTACTTGTTTCAGGGGGAGGCACAAATTTACAGGCGCTAATTGATGCAGAAAAATCAGGGATTATACAAAATGGAAAAATCACCTGTGTTATTTCAAGCAATCCCGATGCCTATGCCTTGACCAGAGCAAAAGATAATAATATAGATACGGTCGTTATACACCGAAAGGACTACGAAAAGTTTGAAGACTATGATAAGGCTTTAACAGAGCTTATCAAGTCAAAAAATGCCGATTTAGTTGTACTTGCAGGCTTTATGACAATACTTGGACATAGGGTAATATCTGCATATAAAAATAAGATAATTAATATTCATCCGGCCCTTATTCCAAGTTTTTGCGGTGAGGGCTTTTACGGTTTGAGAGTTCATCAGGCTGCATTGGCAAGGGGTGTAAAGCTTAGCGGTGCAACAGTACATTTTGTTAATGAAGAATGTGACGGCGGTCCGATTATTATGCAAAAAGCTGTAAAAGTTAAAAATGATGATACCCCGGAAGCTCTGCAAAAACGCATTATGGAACAGGCAGAGTGGAAAATTTTGCCAATGGCAGTATCTTTATTTTGTCAGGACAAAATAGAAGTAAAGAATAATATTACAATAATTAAAGATTAGAAAGGTTGGTTTTATGAAAGCAGTATCATTAGAAAAAGAAATTTCATCAACAAGCTATCCCGGCAGAGGTATTGTTTTGGGACGAACAGCAGATGGAGGGCAAGCTGTTATTGCATATTTTATTATGGGACGTTCAGAGAACAGCCGTAACCGAATTTTTGTTGAAGATGGCGGCGGTATCCGCACACAAGCTTTTGATGAGTCCAAGCTTGAAGACCCGTCGCTTATTATTTATGCTCCTGTAAGAACATTTGCAGAAAGCACTATAGTAACAAACGGCGACCAGACAGATACAATTGTGAACCTAATGGCTTGCGGCAGAACCTTTGAGCAGTCATTAAGTGCAAGAGAATTTGAACCTGACGAACCAAATTACACACCACGTATAAGCGGTATCGTAAACGTAAGATCAGACGTTGATGCACGGGGAGAAAAACTTTCATATAGTCTTTCAATTCTTAAAAGCGCAAACGGCAATCCTAAATGCTGTCAGAGATTTACATTTGATTATGCACATCCTCTTCAGGGAGAAGGTCACTTTATCCACACATATATGGGTGATGGCAATCCTCTTCCAAGCTTTGAAGGTGAACCAACTTTGGTAGAAATCGGCAGTGATGATATTGATACGTTTGCACAGAAAATTTGGAATTCACTTAATGAAGATAATAAAGTTAGCTTATTTGTAAGATATATTGATATAGCAACAAATAAAGCAACATCAAGAATTATTAACAAGCATAAATAATATTTATCAAATAAACATAAACAAAAGTATTTATTTTAATCGGAGGCAATTATGACAGAATTATCTTTAAAATACGGATGTAACCCTAATCAGAAGCCATCAAGAATTTTTATGCGGGATAACAAGGACTTGCCGGTAGAAGTACTTAACGGCAAGCCGGGATATATAAATTTTCTTGATGCATTTAATTCATGGCAGCTTGTAAAAGAGCTTAAAGCAGCTACAGGCTTGCCGGCAGCTGCTTCATTCAAGCACGTAAGTCCTGCAGGTGCGGCAGTTGCAACGGAGCTTTCTGATACGCTTAAAAAAATTTATTTTGTTGATGATTTAGAGTTATCTCCAATTGCAAGTGCGTATGCAAAGGCAAGAGGTGCAGACAGAATGTCATCATACGGTGACTGGGTTGCTCTTTCAGACGCCTGTGACGTTCAGACTGCTAAACTTTTAAAACGTGAAGTTTCTGACGGCATTATTGCACCTGACTATACACCTGAGGCACTTGAAATTTTAAAAACAAAGCGTAAAGGTACATATAACGTTGTTAAAATTGACCCCAATTATGTACCTGCTCAAATTGAGCATAAGGATGTGTTTGGTATCACATTTGAGCAGGGAAGAAACGATCTTAAAATTGACGAAGCAATGATAACATCAAACATTCCTACAGCTAATAAGGAATTTTCTGAAGAAGCTAAGCGTGATCTTCTCATTGCATTAATTACACTTAAATATACCCAATCTAATTCAGTTTGCTATGCGAAGGACGGACAAGCTATCGGCGTAGGTGCAGGACAGCAGTCAAGAGTGCATTGCACAAGACTTGCAGGCAATAAGGCTGACATCTGGTGGTTAAGACAGCATCCAAAGGTACTTGGACTTCAGTTTGTGGATAATATCCGCAGACCTGACAGGGATAACACAATTGATGTATATATTTCTGATGAGTATGAAGATGTACTTCGTGAAGGTACATGGCAGAATCTCTTTAAGGTTAAGCCGGAAGTTTTTACACCTGAAGAAAAGAAAGAATGGCTTGCTATGAATACAGGTGTAAGCCTTGGTTCAGATGCTTTCTTCCCATTTGGAGATAATATTGAGCGTGCAAAGAAGTCAGGTGTACTGTATGTAGCACAGCCCGGGGGCTCAATTCGTGATGATAACGTAATTGAAACCTGTGACAAATATGGTATGGTAATGGCATTCACAGGCATTAGATTATTTCACCATTAATGAGAGGTGCAGATATGAAAATATTAATGGTTGGCTCCGGCGGCAGAGAACACGCACTTATTAAAAAGCTTAAAATGTCCGAAAAATGTTCAAAAATTTATTGTGCTCCGGGTAACGGTGGTATAGCAAAGGACGCAGAAATTGTAAATATCTCGGCTATGGATATTGACAATATGGTAAAGTTTGCAAAGGATAATGCTATTGACTTAGTATTTGTAGCACCTGATGATCCGCTTGCAGCA
Organism: uncultured Ruminococcus sp.; assembly: GCA_964427365.1. Classification (GTDB taxonomy): domain Bacteria; phylum Bacillota; class Clostridia; order Oscillospirales; family Acutalibacteraceae; genus Ruminococcoides. Next base: position 21,567 of record CAYRTG010000017.1, read on the forward strand.
GGTATGGTAGATGCAATGGAAAATGCAGGATTAAGAGCTTTCGGTCCAAATGCAAATGCAGCTATAATTGAAGCTTCAAAGGTTTTTTCAAAAAATCTCATGAAAAAGTATAATATTCCAACTGCAAAATATGAAGTTTTTGACGACCCACAGAAAGCAATTGCTTATATTGAATCCGAAAACACAGTTCCTGTAGTTGTAAAAGCTGACGGGCTTGCTTTAGGTAAGGGAGTAATTATTGCCCGGACAATTGCTGAAGCTAAGAATGCAATTAAATCCATAATGGAGGACAAGCAGTTTGGTGACTCCGGAAATAACATAGTTATTGAAGAATTTCTTACAGGTCCTGAGGTTTCTGTCCTTGCCTTTACAGACGGCAAGGTCGTTAAACCTATGGTATCTTCAAAAGACCATAAGCGTGCATATGATAATGATGAAGGATTAAATACTGGCGGTATGGGTACAATCAGCCCTAACCCCTATTATACAGATGAAATTGCACAGATTTGTTATGATACAATTTTTGTACCCACAATTAAAGCAATGGAAAAAGAGGGAAGACCATTTAAAGGCTGCCTGTACTTTGGACTTATGATTACACCAAAGGGACCGAAGGTTATTGAATATAATGCACGTTTTGGCGATCCGGAAGCACAGGTCGTACTTCCTCGTTTAAAAACCGATTTAATTGATATTTGTGAAGCTATTATTGAAGAAAGACTTTCAGATATTGATATAAAGTGGTATAAAGGTGCAACAGCTTGCGTAGTAATGGCGAGCGGTGGTTATCCACTGGCATATAAAAAAGGTTTGGAAATCACCGGGCTTAACGAAAGCGGCGGTGTAGATAATGCTATAGTTTACCATGCAGGGACAAAGCTTGAAGGTAATAAATTTCTTACAAACGGCGGACGTGTGCTGGGTGTTACAGCAAAAGGAGATACTCTTGATGAAGCTTTGAAAAAAGCATATTCAGCAGTAAAAACAATTTCCTTTAAAGGCGCTCACTATCGAACAGATATTGGTAAAATCAAATAATAAAACAGTCCATGCTCAAAGCAAAACCTTGAGTATGGACTGTTTTATAACCGTAGCTCAGCTTGCAGTTTTAATTTGCAGTCTTAGTTTGTCGGATATCATAGCAATAAATTCGCTGTTTGTCGGCTTTCCTCTGTCGTTATGAATTGTATAGCCGAAATATGAGTTAAGAATCTCAACATCTCCTCTGTCCCAAGCAACCTCAATGGCGTGACGAATAGCACGCTCGACTCTTGAAGATGTGGTTTCATATTTTTTAGCAACACTGGGATATAACTGCTTTGTTACAGCATTAATAATTTCGGGCTTTTCAATGGACATAATAATTGAATCTCTAAGATAATGATAGCCTTTAATATGAGCAGGCACACCGATTTCATGTAGTATTTCAGTAACCTTCAGTTCAATACCAAAGCTGTCAAAAGTGTTGTAAGAACCGCTTGAAAGCTTGCCTTTCTTAACTAAAGAAACAACATCCTCACAAATGGCTTCAATATTATACGGCTTTAGAGCATAGTAACTTGCTCCGCTGTTCATAATCTCACGCTCTAATGCAGGACTGTTAAAGGAAGATGTTACTATAAATACAGGAGTATCAATATTCATTTTATTAATCGAACGCATTACACCAAGAGAATCAAGCCTTGTCATAAATAAATCCATAATTACGGCATCAGGCTTGTCATTTCTGATTTTAAGAATCAGTTCCTCACCGTCTTTGACACAGAAATTCGGTTCAATGTTATTCCTTTCTATTATATCAAGATTTTCTCTGGTAAATTGTGAAATATCCTCTGTAATTAACAGCTTAATTTTTTTATTCATTTTATTTCCTCCGTGTTTTTTATTTTATGAAATAATACTACCATAAACTGTTAAATTTGGCAATACTTTCCAAATAAATTTTTTAAAAAAATAAAAAAATTTTTCAAATGTTTTCTAAATTTCTAAAAAATAACACTATATATTGTGTTACCTCTGAAATTTCGACACAATATATCGATTTTTTTCTCAATATGTACCCCTGCTTGGGAGCAGGGGCAAACTTAAATTTTGTCAATCATATTTGCAGCAAGTATTCCATAACCCTGGGTACAGCTTTCTACAAAAACATGGGTTAATGCGCCTACAAGCTTTCCGTTTTGAACTATAGGACTTCCGCTCATACCTTGTACTATGCCACCGGTTTTATTTAATAACTCCTTGTCTGTTATTTTTAGAACAAAATTTCTGTTTGAGTTTTTGTCATTGCTGCATATTTGTGTTATTTCAATACTGTATGCTTTTGGTGTCGTACCTTGAATAGTAGTGTACATTATAGCATTGCCGATTTTCACTTCTGAACTGTCAGCAATTTCAATCCTATTTTTTTTATTAATTTCAGCGGAAGTTTTACCATAAACTCCTAAAATACTGTTGCTCTTAATTGTGCCGATAACCTGATTTGTAAAATAACCATTAAGGGTTCCTATATTATTGTTTTCAGATTTATTAACACTTGTTATAGAAGCCTTTAGTATTTCACCCCTGTCTGAAATCATAATACCACCGCTTTCAGCATCACATATACCATGTCCTAATGCGGCGTAACTATTACTTTCATTGTCATAAAAGCATATAGTTCCGATTCCTGCACAACTGTCACGAACCCACATACCGGCACAGTATTCTTCGTTGTTATTCTTAATCGGCAATAATTTTAATTGTAGATTTTTATTATTTCTTTCAATTAATATATTTAAGCTTTCACCCTTTGAGTTTTTAATAATTTCACTGACTCTTTCGTTGCTTTTGACTGTTTCATTATTAATCTTTATTATGATGTCGCTTTTTTTAATGCCGCAGCTTTCAGCAGGACAAATCTTTTTGCCGTTACTTTCGAAACTTTCAAGGTTAGTAACCATAACACCTTTGCAGTACAGCTTAAGTCCAAATGACTCGCCTCCAACAATTACCTTGTTATCTTTTGCCTGAACAGGTATTGAAAAGGTACTAATGGCAAAAATAATTATTGATAAAATTATTGAAATTTTTTGTTTTGAAATTTTTTGCATTTTTTCACCTCCTTAAAATTAGTACTATTATTTTCTCAAGAAATAGTGTATAATAGTTTGGAAATAAACAAAAGAAGGTTTTATTTTTACAGGAATATGATAGTTTTGCTGATATTTTAAATCAATTTGCAAAAATTTATATTTAATGTTATTTGTTGAGGTAATATGATTAATTCAAAAATTTCATCCCTTTCTTTAAGCTTAGATGAAGTAAAAAACCGAGTAAGCCAAGGGAAAGTAAACACAAACTCAAAGTCAAATTCAAAGTCTATAAAGAAAATTATATTTGACAATACCATTACACTTTTCAATTTTTTAAATTTATTTTTAGCACTATTGCTTTTAATGGTAGGTTCATTTAAAAATATGCTTTTTATGGGAGTAGTATTCTGCAATATAATTATAGGTATTGTACAGGAAATACGCTCCAAAATAATTGTCGATAAATTGTCAATTGTAGTTTCAAACAATATAGATGTTGTACGTGACGGTGAAATAAAATCCATACCTATTGATGAAATAGTAATTGATGATATTATTATTCTCAGAGGAGGAAACCAGATACCCTCAGACAGCGTGGTAGTAGATGGATTTTGTTCTGTAAATGAGAGTATGTTAACCGGAGAAAGCGACCTGATAGAAAAAAAAGAAGGCTCGATGTTAATGTCCGGCAGTTTTATATCATCTGGAGAAGTTTATGCAAAAGTAATTCATATAGGTGATGAAAACTACGCTGCAAAAATACATAATGAAGCCACATACAGTAAAAAAATTAATTCAGAGATTATGAAAACTCTGAATAAGATTTTAACATTTTGTTCAATTGGAATTTTCCCTATTGGAATAGCATTGTTTGTAAATCACTATTTTATAAACGGCTTGACAATAGGTGAAACAATTGTAAGTATTGTTGCCGCACTAATTGGTATGATACCTGAGGGACTTGTTCTGTTAACAAGTACAGTGTTAGCTGTATCGGTAATAAGGCTAGCTCATCATAAGGTTCTTGTACAGCAGTTATTCTGTATAGAAACTCTTGCACGGGTAGATGTACTTTGCCTTGATAAAACAGGTACAATAACTTCAGGAGATATGGAAGTTGTTGGAATTGATTATCTGGGAAATAATCAAGAATATGTAAATGCTGTTCTGAAATCTCTTGCAGTAAATTCAGTTGATAATAATGCTACAATCAATGCAATTAATAAGCATTTTAATTGTAAACATATAAAGGCAAATGAAACGATACCATTCTCCTCAGAAAAGAAATGGTCAGGAGCTGTCCTTGAAGACGGCAAATCCTATGTGTTAGGAGCCGCAGAATTTATATATAATAAGTCTGCACAGCCAATGCTTTTTAGTAAAATTTCAGAAATTGATGATATTATAAGAGTATTAACACTTTCTGTAAGCAGTTCACCTTTTAAAAATCGCAGCCTGCCTGAAAATCTTAAACCTATAGCATTAGTGCTGATTAAAGATAAAATCAGAGAAAATGCAGCTGAAACAATTAACTATTTCAAGGAACAGGGAGTAGATTTAAAGGTTATTTCAGGCGATAACAATAAGACTGTACAGATGATTGCAGATTCAGTAGGTATAACAGGTGCTGAAAAATCAATTGACGCAACAACTCTTGACACTGAAGAAAAAATCAGGGAAGCTGCTGAAAAATATACAGTATTCGGACGTGTAACTCCACAGCAGAAGAAGCAGTTGATTGCAGCACTAAAAGAACAGGGCCATACCGTGGCAATGACAGGTGACGGAGTAAATGATGTGCTTGCTTTGAAAGAAGCAGACTGCAGTGTTTCAATAGCGTCAGGCTCAGACGCAGCTAAAAACATATCACAGCTTGTGCTTGTAAATGATAATTTTTCATCAATGCCTAAGGTAGTATCAGAGGGCAGGCGTTCAATAAACAATATTCAGCGAAGCGCCTCTCTGTTTCTGGTAAAAACCATTTATTCTGTAATACTTGCTTTGTTCTTTACTTTTGTAAATACAAGCTATCCCTTTGAGCCGATTCAACTATCCCTTGTAAGTGCAATGACAATCGGATTACCCTCATTTGTGTTAGCATTACAACCAAATCATAACAGAATAAAAGGGCATTTTTTCAGAAATGTAATATACAGGTCTTTGCCCGGGGCATTAATAGCAGCAGGGGAAATTATTTTAATTTCTTTCCAAAGCTCTGTATTCACAGAAAATGAAATTTCCACAATGTGTGTAATAGCAATAGCCCTTGTTGGTGTTCTAATGGTAATATCATTGTCAGTACCATTTAACGGTATTAGAATCGCATTGATTGTGATTGTTATTTTAGGTCTTGTCTTAGGTATAACAGTATTTCCAAAACTTTTCTCAGTAACTCCATTGTCACAAAACGCAGTTGTTTTTATGCTGATAATTTCAGTTGCTACAATTGTTTTTTTCACTATTATAACAGTAACAAACAGAAAACGTTTAGATTAAGAGGTGCAGTATGTTAATTACATTTTTTAAGAAAAAAAGTGAAGTCCTTGACGTGATTAACAAGGATATAAACAGTAACAAAAAATACTTAAAGAACGGATATAAATTGGGTGGCGAGTTAACTGACAATAAAATTCAGCTGCAGCTTAATGACGATTACGGAAAACACTCCGGTTTTATAACTCAAGTGTTTTACGGTACTATAACTGAAAACAGTACTGGATGTGAAATTAAAGGCTTATTCAGAATTAAGAATACAGCATTAGTATTGCTTGTAATATTATTGGCTGTAGCAGTTGAATCAATTGTTGCTTCATTAATAATCAAAGGAATTTCAATTGATTTAGTTACCCCTGCATTAGTAATTGCCGCAGAAGTATGTTACCATTTTTATATGAAAAAATTTTCTGCTGAAACTAACAGCCTTATTGTTAATTACCTTAAAAGTTTAAATAATGACAACATATAAAAAAGTTACCCTTTTTATGGGTAACTTTTTTAATAATGTAGATTAATCAGGATTTATGTGTACCATACAATGCTTTATGTTAACATTACTGCTTTCTATTCTGTCATGAACCAAATCAGCAATTGCGTGAGCATCTCTCAAGGTAATATTTCCGTTACAGCAGATTTCAATATCAACATATATTTTATTGCCAAAGAGCCTTGTTTTAATATCATCAATATCAATTACACCCTCAGTATTTTTTACAATATCAATAAGCTGTTCAATAGTATCTCTGTCACAGGATTTGTCAACTAACTTATCCATAGCATCCTTTACAATATCTACAGCAGCCTTAAGAATTATAATACATATAATAATACTTGCAAGGGAGTCCATAAACGTAAAGCCAATCATTGCACCGCCGATACCGATTAGTGAGCCTATTGAAGAAATAGCGTCACTTCTGTGATGCCAGGCGTCGGCCTTCAATGAATCGGAATTTATTATTTTAGCTGTGTGCATTGTATAGTGATACATCAGCTCTTTAATAATAATTGATATAATTGCAGCTATTAATGCAAGAATAGTAGGAGGTTCAATTTTATCATAGTTTCTGAATATTATAGTTGTTATTCCGCTATATCCAATATACAGACTTGTAAATCCTAGTATAACCGCAAGAATAATTGCCGCCAGACATTCGTACCTTTCATGACCGTATCTGTGATCATCATCACTTTCCTTGTGAGCTATTTTAACACCAATAATTACTATAATAGTGCTGAATATGTCGGAAGCAGAATGTATAGCGTCAGAAATCATTGCCTGTGAACGTCCTAAGATGCCACATAAAAACTTAAAAATACATAATATCAAATTTCCTATAATAGTAGTAACAGAAACTTTGTATGCACGTTTTTTGTTACAATTCATAAAAACACCTCATAAGTATTGTAATATGTTACAGTTTTGTAAGTCAAGGCTAACATTACTTGATATTGCAAAAAATTATTGATATAATTCAATTAATAATAAATGGGGCGATTTTCTTGAAAATAAAAATGCCGAAAAATGTAAAATTTATAATAGATACTTTATATAATGCAGGCTATGAAGCATATATTGTAGGAGGTTGTGTTCGTGACAGTATTTTAGGAATAACACCTAATGACTGGGATATAACAACTTCAGCAAAAACAGATGAAATCAAAGTCTGCTTTTCTGATTATGATCTTGTAGAAACCGGAAAAAAGCACGGCACAATCGGTATTATTATTAACAAAATATGCTATGAAGTAACTACATACCGAATAGACGGTGAATATAAGGATAACCGACACCCTGAAAATGTAGTATTTACAGATAATCTTGAAGAAGATTTAGCAAGACGTGATTTTACAATAAATGCTATGGCATATAATGATGAAAAAGGAATTGTTGACCCATATATGGGGGAAAAAGACTTATCCCTCAAAGCAATCCGCTGCGTTGGAAAGCCTGATACCAGATTTAAAGAAGACGCTCTTAGAATACTAAGAGCATTGCGTTTTGCTTCAACATATAATTTTGATATAGAAGTTAATACAGCTTATGCTTTAGTATTAAACAGAAACCTACTAAATAATATCGCTGCGGAGCGTATTTCAAAAGAATTCAGCAAAATGCTTTGCGGAACAAATATCAGTTATATTTTACGCAGATACAAGGATGTTGTTGCAGTATTTCTTCCTGAGGTTGTTGCTACCTTTGATTTTGAGCAGAATAATCCTCACCACAATCAAACTGTCTGGAAACATTCTGCAGCTGCTGTATCATTTGTGGAGCCTGACCTTGTTCTGAGAATGGCAATGCTGCTCCACGATACGGGCAAACCCATTACTTTACGAAAAGACAATAATGGAATTGACCATTTTTACGGTCATAATCATTTCAGTGCTGTTTATGCATCTACTGCATTGGAAAGACTAAAATATCCCCAAAAGTTTATTGATGAGGTAGTAACCCTAATAGAGTATCACGATATTCGTTTTAATGGCGATAAACGACAAATTAAGCACATTCTTAATAAAATAGGTGAAGAAGCTTTCAAAAAATTGTTGAAGGTTCAGCGTGCAGACATATTGGCACAATCAAATTACAAACGAGAGATAAAGCTCAACAATCTTCAGCTTTCGGAAAAAGCTTTTAATGAAATAATAGACGATAATGAATGTTTTACCCTAAAGGATTTAAAAATCAACGGATCCGATTTAATCCATTTAGGAATTACCAACGGAAAAACAATAGGCAAAATTCTTAATTTGTTACTTGACAGCGTAATTAATGAAAATATAGAAAATAATCCTGTTGTACTTAAACAAACGGCTTTGCAGATTAATAGTAAAAATTAAAGTCATAAAATTTGCAAATATATTTATTGTTTTATCCCCTCCGGCAAGAAGA
>CAYRTG010000018.1:0-18302 GCA_964427365.1 uncultured Ruminococcus sp.
TTTGGAGGTTACTTCTCTTTTTTATTGGTTCACATCATTTTAACACATACAAAATCAGATATTTTTAAATAATTCCAGCAGATTATGACTTCAAAAACCTTTACATACTTCATACAAGGTCTATGGAATATTTACTAAATTATGGCACATAATATTAGCATAATTTACTAGATATAGAAAGGCGGAGTAATTATTAATATTTCACATTATAATTACAAGGGTAAATTTTTCAAAAGAGTTATAATATTTTTTGTTGTCCTTGGAATAATCTCCTCAACCCTTTGTGTAACGATTGGCAGAAGCAGACAGCTGGTTGGCTTTGAACCGCGTTTTTCAGCTCCTATGATCGGTAATCACTACTACTATAGTGATAATATTTTTTACCAAAGCGGCTTTGGTATTCCAAACTGCACTGCATATGCATGGGGAAGAGCCTATGAAATTATCGGCGAATATCCTAAGCTTTCAACTGCGGATGCCGGTAAATGGTTTAGCTACAATGCAGAAAATAAATTATATAGCTATGGCACAGAGCCTCGTCTTGGAGCAATAGCCTGCTTTGATAATAATGAGGGAGGGCACGTGGCTGTGGTTGAAAAAATACAAGGGAACACAATAACCTTTTCCAATTCTGCTTACGGCGGACAGGAATTCTACCTTTCTACAGCAAAAATATATGAAGATAACCCCGGACAAAAGGGCTGGATTTTTCAAGGCTATATTTATTTAGGGGATTTTCAACAAAATATAAATTCAAGCAATTCTTATTATAAGGTATTTGCAAATACAGGCTTAAATCTAAGGGAATATCCCGGAACAATTTCAAATATTGTAACTACGATTCCCGATAATACTCAGCTGTTTATTACAGAAATATGCAGTTTTGATGGCTATTTGTGGGGATATACAAATTATATGGGCTACTATGGATATTGTGCTTTAGATTACGCGAACAAATTGTTTTAAAATATAAGCGAAAAATAAAAAGGGGGCTGCCTATACGACAGCCCTCGGCTTTTAACATAGTATTTTGTTTATGATAAAGTAAAAACTCCTATTGATTATTCACCAGGTATTTTTGTATTCCGGTAACATCATTAATGTCGATTTTACCGTCTTTATTGAAGTCGGCATTTATGAGCTGATGGTCTATAATATTCAGCACAATTTTGTTTATATACTTTTGAACAAGTGTTGCGTCATCAATATTAACATTGCCGTTTAAATCTGCGTCACCTAAAATTTCTGTATCGGAGGTATCGTTTGTTATTGCTTTTATTACAAGTGTTCCCCCAAGACTGTCATCCATTCCTGCATAAATATCCATTACATCAGTTATATTACCATTGAAATCAACAAAGGAATTTCCTCTTTGTCCCTGATGTATCATTATCATTTTCTTAGTATAATTGTTTCTCAGCCATTCGCATACTCCGATACTATTATATGTATAATCTGAGTCATTTTCATTTAAGTTTTGGTTAAGTTCCGAAGTGTCAATTTCTACGGCAATTGCACCCTTACATTTAGATACGGCTTTATCCTCAATATCACAACAAATATAACCTCTGTATTCTGCTGTGCCACTTGCAAGAGGCTGCCACTGCCTTCTGTCGCTAACAGGAATACCGTTATTATCAACAGGTGTAAAATATACAGAATAATCAGCACCTTCAGAATTTGTTTCAAAAACAATCTTATCAAGTACATTACCATTTTGGCTGAAATCAAAAACATTGTAGTATGTTATTTTTTCACCAACTACATACTTAAAGTTATATGTTGCACCATATTTTTCATTTTGATATATGTAGTCATTGCTGCCTATTTTCTGATAAGTATCTATAGCGAAGCTGGGGTCGAAATAATCCTCATTAAACAAATAGAAATCTTCATAGGAAATCCATAGGTATCCGCCAATTGAATTATTATTTCCCCAGCTGTTTTTGCACAGCCATGCACCATTGTTTTGGGGCTGATAATTGCCGTCAAAATTTTCCTTGCTGTAATTATCGTCCCAGCCCACAATACTGACTGCATGTCCTAAAATTTCCGAATCTGAAATTTTATCTGTTAAACAGTAAGAACACTTGTCTTTACTGTATGCAAGTGAATTGGAGCAGAAGTTAGCTGAAATTGCTCCTGATTTCATAATCAGCTTTTTAGCTTTAACCATATCCTTTTTTCCGATATATACAAGAGAGTTTACACCAAAATTAGTGTAATCACCGTTTTCGGTGTATGGTCCGTTCCAGCTTGTAAGGTTGCCAATAGGTATAAGAGAATAGCCGGCTTCCAAAGCTTCTCGCTGCCAGCCCTGTCCGTTTTCATCATATGTGCCCCATAAATCAAGGAGCTCTTCGCTTAAGTCAATATCATAATTTTCAGAAAGAAATTTATCCTTTAAAAAAAGGCTTTCCAAACTTGCAATAGCTGAATAAGCCCAGCATATATTGCCTTGTTGATTTTTAATAGCTGTGCAGTAACCTAAATCTGCAGAACTGTATTTATTGGGCAAACTGCTGTCTTCTTCAAATATAATATCAGATGTATTATTAACATCTTCGGCAGATACATTGTTAACATTAACTTCTGCTGCGGAAACATTAGCAGCTGAGAAAACAATTAAGAATAATATTAAAACTGTTGTAGAAAAATATAGTAGCTTTCTCATATTATCACCTATTCATATTATAACAGCAGGGAAAGTTAAAGTAAAGAATATTTCCAATAATTTTTCACCATAATATTATGGGTGATTGTTATGGAAAGAAGAACAGACCTTGCAATAGAAGCAAGAGAGTTAGCCGGTAATGACGTTTCAGGTGTAGAGTTTACAAAGCGAAACGAAAATGGTCTGGAAATTTCAAGGCTTGTTGTAAAAAATCATCAGGCAAGTCTTAAACTGAAAAAAGAGCAGGGAACTTATATATCAATCGACCTGCCTCCTCTTACAGATAATTTTCTTGCTACAGACAGCCGTATTGAAACAATAGGTCAGGAAATAAGAAGGCTGATTCCTGTAAACGGACTTGTCCTTGTGTGCGGACTGGGAAATATGGAAATTACACCTGATGCTCTTGGACCAAAGTGTGTAGGCAGAGTGTTGGCAACACGTCATATTACAGGCGAGATTGCAAGAAGTACAGGACTTGATAAGCTAAGACCTGTTGCAGTTTTAAGCACAGGTGTAACAGGACAAACAGGTATTGAAACTTTTGAATATATAGAAAGTATTGTTAAAAAGGTCAGACCTACAGCAGTAATAGTAATAGATGCACTGGCTTCAAGACGACTTAGCAGACTTGGATGTACTTTGCAGATAAGCGATACAGGAATTTCGCCGGGAGCAGGAGTGCAAAACCACAGAAAGAAAATATCTCAGGAAACTGTAGGGGTGCCTGTAATTGCATTAGGTGTACCCACAGTAGTTGATGCGGTAACATTGGTTTTGGATTTACTTGATGTTGACGATGCAAAAACCACAGAAGAACTTAAAAATTTATTAAGCCCTCGAAACAGTCAAATGGTAGTAACACCAAAAGAAATAGATTTGCTTATAGACAGAGCCAGCAGACTTATGTCACTTTCCATTAACTATGCTTTGCATAATGATGTGGATATTACGATTCTCGATGGGCTTTTGTAAAAGTGCAGATGCAGAAAGATATACGCATGGCTGCAAGATATCATCAAACATTCATAATATTTTCAAAAACAACATAGATTTTAGAATATGAAGTAAATAAAGTCGGTGATGGTTTGAAAATAAAAGAAAAAATGAAAAGCGGTTTTTGTGTAATACTTGCCTTGTTTTTGGTAACATTAGGCGTAGCCTGTATTTCAATAAGAACACCTGTACTTAATACAGAGGGTTCAGACGCAGTTATTATGGCGGCAGCCCTTACAATGTCTAAGGGGAATTATAATACCCTGGTATCACCGACAAATAAAACAAATAAAAACAATACCCATAAAAATAACGAAAGTTCCGACGAAACACATTCTGATGTTAAGACTGAAACTCAGGCTGAAACAAAGCCTGAGTCATCGGAATTTGCCGAAAGCTATTATAACACTTTTGCCAAGCATAAAAATGCACAGAAATATCCTGTATATACAAAGCTGTACACTGCGGGAGGAACAAAGTATCAGAATTTTTATGTAAAGAATAACACCGACTATAATCTGGATATAGGTAAGCTTTTAAAGGCAAAGCTTGGATTTAAAATGGAAAATAATCAAAAAATTCAGGTTCTTATATACCATACCCATACAAGCGAAAGCTACATTGACTGTGATGTGGGATATTATTACTCTGATTTCTACCCGCGTACCTCAGACGGCAGATACAATGTAACAAGAGTTGGAGATGAGATAACAAAAGAGCTGAAAAAGGCAGGAATAGGAGTAGTACACGATACAACATTGCACGATGCAAGCTACAACGGCAGCTATGCACGAAGCAGAGCAACTGTAGAAAAATATCTTGAAAAATATCCGGATATAAAGGTAACTCTTGATATTCACAGAGATTCAATAGGGAATAACAAATATAAAGTTAAACCAACCTTTACATACAATGGTAAAAAAGGCGCGCAAATTATGATTATGTCAGGATACAACGCTTATGAAGGATTTAATTTTCCAAATTGGAATTATAATCTACGGTTTGCCCTGCGAATCCAGCAAACCTGTGAGTCGAAATACGGAGGTATGACAAGACCTATGAATTTTGGTAACTTTGCATATAATATGAATATTAATACCGGCTCCCTGCTTATTGAGGTAGGTACAGATTCCAATACGTTAGATGAAGCAATGTATTCAGGAAAATTATTAGGAAAGGCTTTAGCAGAAGTATTGCAAAAAAATATGTAATTTGTTATAATTACCGTAAGTGTAAAATGGGTATTTTGAGGTTTTATATATGAAGTTAAAAAATACTATTAAAAATTTAGCAGTTGTTTTAGTTGTTATCTTTGTAATAATTGTAACTGCTTTCTGTACCTATGCTGTCGGTGAAGATGGTGAAGGAGAGGGAGGAGATACCCCTGTAGTAACAGCTGCCCCGGCAACTGAAGCACCTAAAACCTATGCGCAGGCTACAGAATCACCGGTAACCTATGCTCCCAAAACAGAATCGCCTGTAACCTATGCTCCGGTTACTGAAGCCCCTGCCAATGTCCCTGAAACCTATGCTCCGCAAACAGAAGCGCCGGCTACATATGCTACATACGGAACGATTCGTACACCTGAAACCGAACTCCCTGCTGCCGGCAGGCAAACAACTCCAACTGCTGTGAGGGTTGCTGAAGAAAAGGTTAAAGAAAAAGAGGATTTGACCTATGGCTATGTAAGCTGGGCTTGTGTGATATTTGGAATAATTGCTGTAATAGTTGTGCTTATAAGCAACAAAACCCACTACAGCAACGGCAGCGGAAAGTATCGTTATGACAGCGGTAATATGATGACAGGAGATACTCATCTCTTAAATGAGGATTATTATAAAAGCAGAAAAACCAACTCATATCGCCGTAAGGACACAAGAAGATAAATGAAAATCGGGAATCTTGAAATTGTTTCAAAGGTTTTTTTAGCACCTCTTGCAGGAATTACGGACAAGGCATTCCGTGAGATTTGTCTGGATTACGGTGCAGGCTATTGTGAAACGGAAATGGTTTCTGCAAAGGCACTTAGCTTTGGGGACAAGAAAAGCTTTGAACTTATGGAAATATCGGATAATAGCCATCCTTGCGGTATTCAGCTTTTTGGCAATGAACCTGAGATTATGGCTCAGGGAGCAAAATCAGCGGTTAATGCAAAGGCTGATGTTATTGATATAAATATGGGTTGTCCTGCACCTAAGGTTGTAAATAACGGCTGCGGCTCTGCTCTTATGAAAGACCCCGAACTTTGCGGCAGAATTGTATATGCCATAAAAAATGCAGTTGATATTCCTGTTACGGTAAAAATCCGCAAAGGTTTTGATGATGATAGCGTAAATGCAGTTCAGGTTGCAAAAATATGTGTAGATAACGGAGCTGACGGAATTATTATTCACGGCAGAACTCGCAAGCAGTATTACTCGGGTGCCTGTGACCTTAATATTATTAAGCAGATTAAGGAAAGCGTGTCTGTGCCTGTTATAGGAAACGGTGACATTAAGGATATTAAAAGCGCTGAGAAAATGTTAAGCTACACGGGATGTGACGGTGTTATGATTGCAAGAGCTGCACTTGGAGCACCGTGGATATTTGAAATCCTTAAAGAATATTTTGAAAAAGGAATTATAATTCAGCCGCCTGCAAAAGAGGACAAACTGAAAGTAATGATAAATCATATTGAAAAAATATGTCGTTATAAAGGGGAATATATGGGTGTTCTTCAATCAAGAAAGCATATGGCTTGGTATTTAAAAGGGTTTAAAGGTGCCGCAGGATTCAGAAATGAGGCAGGCAAGGCGTCAACTCTTGAAGATGTGAATAAGCTTGCAGAAAGAGTTTTACAAAGCCAATAAAATCCAATATGAATAAATATGTAATAAACAATTATAAATAGTGAAAACTGTTTTAACATATTTTGATAATGATTAATTAGTGTGAAGATTCACATTAACTATTAGATTTTATTGCCATCAAATTTTCCTATGGCATAATTTTGAGATGGCTAAATTTTCATTATACGCCTTGTCCGGCTACAGCAAAGCGTATAAATATTTTTTAATAACTTTGTAGTCGGAAAGGTCATGGAAATTAATATGAGTGGAATTCAAAGTGTTGAGTTAATCAAAAAGGTTGACCCTGAGCTTGGTAAATCTATGGAGGACGAGCTTGATCGTCAGAGAAGAAACCTTGAATTAATTGCAAGCGAAAACATTGTAAGCCCTGCAGTTATGGCAGCTATGGGAAGTATGCTTACAAACAAGTATGCAGAGGGTTTACCCGGCAAGCGTTATTACGGCGGTTGCCAGTATGTTGACGTTATTGAAGATATTGCCCGAAACAGAGCGCTTGAGCTTTTTGGTGCTGAGGCTTGTAACGTACAGCCTCACTCAGGCGCACAAGCTAACACAGCAGTATATTTTGCAATGCTTGAGCCGGGTGACACAGTAATGGGTATGAACTTAAACGAAGGCGGTCATCTTACTCACGGTTCGCCTGTAAATATTTCCGGTAAGTATTTTAACTTTGTACCTTACGGAGTTGATCCGGTAACTCATTATATTGATTATGATAATGTTTTTGAAATTGCAAAAAAATGCAAGCCAAAAATGATTGTAGCCGGTGCAAGTGCATATCCCCGTGAAATCAACTTTGCTAAGCTGCGTGAAATTGCCGACAAAGTAGGAGCATATTTAATGGTAGATATGGCTCATATTGCAGGCCTTGTTGCAGGTGGAGCACACCCCAGTCCTGTTCCATACTGTGACTTTGTTACAACAACAACTCACAAAACATTAAGAGGTCCACGCGGCGGACTTATCCTTATGAAAGAAAAGTATGCCAAAGAAATTAACAAAGCTGTATTCCCTGGTACGCAGGGCGGTCCTTTGATGCACGTTATCGCAGCAAAGGCTGTTTGTTTTGGTGAAGCACTTAAGCCCGAATTTAAGGAATATGCCCGGCAGATAGTTAAAAACTGCAAGGCTCTTGCCCGGGGGCTTGTTAAACGCGGCAACAAGCTTGTTTCAGGGGGTACAGACAACCACGTTTTGCTTATGGATTTAAGAGATACCGGTGTAACCGGTAAAGAGCTTGAAGCAAGACTTGACGAGTGTTATATTACAGTAAATAAGAATACAATTCCTAACGAGCCTCTCTCACCATTTGTAACATCAGGTGTACGTATTGGTACAGCAGCAGTTACAACCAGAGGACTTAAGGAAGATGATATGGATAAGATTGCGGACTACATTAGTCTTGTGCTTAATGATTTTGAGAACAATGCTGACAAGGTAAGAGCCGGAGTTGAAGAAATCTGCAAAAAGTATCCCCTTTACGAATAATCTTTTTATACTGTCAATTTGTACCAGTTAAAAAAACAGACTTCCGTTTAAAACCTTTACGAATAATCTTATTTATACTGTCAATTTGTACTATCATAATAAAAATAATAGTTATAAGAGGTAAATATGACTGCTCCTTTAGCTGACCGCTTACGTCCCGAAAGTCTTGACGACATTGTAGGGCAAAATCATTTGCTTGGGGAAAATATGCCCCTGCGCAAAATTATTGAAAGCGGCGAAATTCCAAATTTAATATTTTACGGTCCTTCCGGGGTAGGTAAAACTACCCTTGCTACATATATAGCGAAAAAGACTAACCGTAGCTTTAAAAAGCTAAATGGTACTATAGCGTCCACAGCTGACATCAAGGAAGTTTTTGCCGGTCTTGATACTTTTATGGGACTTAACGGAGTGCTTCTGTATCTTGATGAAATTCAGTATTTTAACAAAAAGCAGCAGCAGACTCTCCTTGAGTATATAGAAAACGGCAAGATTACACTTATTGCTTCTACTACTGAAAATCCATATTTTTATGTGTATAATGCTATTTTGTCACGGAGTACGGTTTTTGAGTTTAAAACTGTAAATGCTCATGAAATTGAAAAGGCAGTAAGACGCGGCTTTAATTTTCTTTCACAGGAGCAAGGAATAGAAATTGAAATAAGTGACGAAGCTGTTTCATATATGGCTACGTCCTGTGGGGGAGATGTAAGAAAAGCGATGAATGCTGTTGAACTTTCCACCCTTGCAACCTCAAAAATCAACGGCAAAAAAACAATTGAGCTTTCAACAGTAATTGCCCTTACACAAAAATCGAATCTTCGCTATGACAAAGACGGAGATCAGCATTATGATATACTTTCTGCTTATCAGAAAAGTATGCGTGGTTCAGACGCAAACGCGGCCTTGCATTATCTTGCAAGGCTTCTTGAAGCAGGTGATTTACCTTCAGCCTGCAGAAGATTAATGGTGTGTGCGTGTGAAGATGTAGGACTTGCATATCCTCAGATTTTGCCGATTGTAAAGAGTTGTGTGGATATGGCTTTACAGGTTGGCTTGCCTGAAGCAAGAATTCCACTTGCTGATGCAGTAATAATGGTATGTAATGCGCCTAAGTCTAATTCAGCATATATAGGTATTAATAGTGCTATGGCTGATGTAAAAGCAGGAAAAGCAGGCTCTATTCCACGAACACTTCAAAATAAGCACTTTGACGGAGAGGACAACCCTAATAAGGGACAGTTTTATAAATATCCCCACGAATTTCCTAACCATTATGTTAAGCAGCAGTATTTGCCTGACAACCTAAAAGACGCCGTATATTATGAATACGGAGATAACAAAAATGAGCAGGCTTTTAAATCTTACTGGGACAAAATCAAAAATAACAGATGAGTAAAATGTTGCTAATTAAAAATAAATATTGACACTTTATGCCGCTGATTTTTAAATCAGCGGTTGCTTTTTAAAGAATTACTATATTTATTGGTCAAAATGCATAAAATATTAGGAAAAAATTTGGCATTCAGGCGAGAATAATATTTCTAAATAAGAAAATAAAATTTAACGCCCTTTGCTATAATCATAATGAGTAAGAATTCGACAATGGAGAAGTTTTGAAAACTCGAATTTACTAAGGAGGTAAATTTAAAATGAAAGGTAAAAAGATTAAGCTAATCAGCCTCATTCTGTCAGTAATACTGGTAGTTTCCTGCGTTGCAGTGGCAGGAGTATCAGCATCTGCTGCAACCAGCTCAGACGGTGAGGTAGTTTACTTTGACAACTCTGTAACTAACTGGAGTACAGTTTATTGCTATTTATGGTCTGACAATGGAAATAACGGTTGGCCCGGAGTTCCTATGACAAATATAGAGGGTGACATCTGGGCTTACACCTTAAACGGAAGTTACAATAAAGTTATTTTCGATGAAGGTGACGGTAAACAACAGTCAGCAGATCTTGATTATCCCGGTCCCGGAAAGGTTGGAAAGCCCACAAGCAATGTTGACCGTTTCCAGGTTAGCTGGTCTGATTATTCAGGCTCTGCTACTGTTCCCGCATCTGCTACTCAGGCTACACAGAGTCAAACCTCAACAACACCTGTAGCTTCTGCAGGAAGTGTGTATTGTCAGAATGACGCAGGCTGGTCAGATGTGTATTGCTATATGTGGAATAGTGAAGACGATAAAAATGCTATATGGCCGGGCATAAAAATGACAGAACTTGGTGACGGCGTTTGGGAATACAACTATACTAAAAATTATGCAAATGTAATTTTTAACGTTGGCAGTAGCGATAATCAAACAGGTGATCTTGTTTTCCCGGGTAACAGCCAAATTTATAACAACAAAACAAACACTTGGGAGCCATATAGCTCAAGTCCTGTTAAGATTACCGCTTTAACTACGGACATTAAATCACCTGCATACACAACCTGTAGCATTAAGATTACAGCTGCTGCAACATCTTCTGAAGGTGATCTTACTTATAAGTTTACAGTAAATGATACAGTTGTTGCTGACGGTTCATCATCCTCTGTAGTTTGGACGCCTACATCTGCAGGAGATTATACAATCAAGGTTGATGTTACCGACACAGCAGGTAACACAAACACTCGTTCAATAAGCTACAAGATTGAGGATGCAAATTATCTTGAATCTGCATTTATCAAGGCTTTCTCAAACAGCCTTGGCACAACTGTTCAGATTAAGAAAAACACACCGATTACCTTTACTTTAGATGCGTTGGGCGGCGTTGTGGGTACAAATTTATTGTTTTATAAGTATGTAATTACAGATCCTGACGGTTCTAACAATACTGCTTATTACACATTGAACAATACTTATACTTACACACCGACTAAGCTGGGTGTTTATACAATCAAAGCATTTGTTCAGAACAGTATTAATGATACAATTAACCAGACATACACGTATAACTGTGTAGATACAATTGATGAAACACCGGATACAACTCTTCCATCGGTAACAACTCCGTCAATTGCTCCTACAACAAAGCCAACTCAGTCTCCAACACAGGCAACAACCGAGAAATCTACTGTTCCTTCAACATCATCTGCCGATATTAAGCTTGGCGATGTAAACGGTGACGGTGAAATTAATGTTGAAGACTGTACATTAATTCAAAAGCACGTTGCTTCATTAACTATAATTGATACAACAAATGCCGACACTGATAAAGACGGTAGGATTACAGTTAAGGATGCAACAGTCATTCAAAAGTATATCTGTTGTATTATTACAAACATTTAAGGAGGAATGATAAATGACTAACTTTAAGAAGATAGTTGCTTTGCTTCTTACAATTACTCTTATGGCATCTGTTGGTATAATGACTGCTCAGGCAGCAGCAACAGATTCAAAAGACACATCAGCAACAGAAATTATCGTACATTACAAGAGTGATGTCGCTCCTTATATATATTACTGGAATTCACTTCCCGTTAATAAGGAAACAGAGTATCCCGGCGAGGCAATGACACAGGATATTTCTCAGGGTGAAAACTGGTACACATATTCATTTAAAGATGTAACAAAAATTAATATGCTGTTTACTGATAAAGACGGCAATCAGCTTTCAAAAGAACTTACAAGAAATACCGGAGAATGGTGGTACACAGGCAAATCTTGGCGTTCAACAAACCCTGACGAGGCTGACCCTGCAAGCAGCATTGACTTTCGTGAGGAAACAATCTATTTTGTAATTACTACACGTTTTTATGACGGTGACAGCGGAAATAACGTTCACTGCTGGGATGACTCTACAGCAAACAACCCCGACAGCGACCCCGCATGGCGAGGCGATTTTAAGGGTCTGGCAGAAAAGCTTGATTACATAAAGGCTCTCGGCTTTTCGGCAATTTGGATTACTCCTGTTGTAGAGAACGCTTCAGGTTATGACTACCACGGCTACCACGCTATGGACTTCACTAAAGTTGACTCTCGTTACGAGAGTGACGACTTTACTTATCAGGATCTTATTGATGCTGTACATGCTAAAGGTATGAAGATTGTACAGGACGTTGTATTGAATCATACCGGTAACTTTGGTGAAACAAATCTTTGCCCTGAGTTTGAGAAGGATTACAATGCTGACCTTTCTAACTTAAAGGAAAGCTTAATCCCTAACGATCAGCTTCTTAGTATCGCAGGCGTAAGTACCGCTGAAGAATATTGGGCTTTGCCGAGTGGATTGCAGTATGATGCCAGATTGAAACTAATGAAGAATACCACTATCACAGATAACAACACAACAGGAATGGCTCCTGATTCTGCTGATTATGGTATGAATAAGGTTTCAACTTCTGACATTTATAACTCAAACAACTACTGGCATACAGGTTACTTCCAGAGTCTTAACTGGGACGACTGGACATGTAAATTTTGTCAGATTGCAGGCGACTGTGTTGACCTTAACACAGAAAACCCCGCTGTAGCAGAATACACAGTTGATGCTTATTCTAATTACATGGATATGGGCGTTGACGCATTCCGTGTAGATACAGTTCGTCATATTTCAAGATTATCACTTAATATGATGTATAATACTCAAATGCTGGAAGCAGCGGCTGATGCCGGTAATCCAAACTTCTATATGTTCGGCGAAATCTGTTGCCGTTATACTCAGACCTGGTATCGTGACCACGCTGAGGAGTCTGTACCATTCTATACATGGGCAGAAAGTTCCGACAGTTGGGCAGGTGCTTGGAACTGGGGCACAGACGCAAGTGCTGTAAATGACAATATGAACCTTACATTTGATCATTATCTCCAGTATGACAGTACTTCTAATCAGCCAACATCTGATAATGCTTTCCTTAAAGGTCTTGAATATCATGACACTGATTACAGCGCTGCTTCAGGCATGAATGCTATTGACTTTACAATGCACTGGTCTTTTGATAGCGCAGATGGCGCATTCAATGCTGCAAAGGCAGAGGATCAGTACTTCAACGATTCCACATGGAACGTAATGTATGTACAGTCTCATGACTATTCACCAGACGGATGTCAGTCAGTTGGTTTCACAGGCGGTACTCAGACATGGGCTGAGAATATGGATCTTATGTTCACATTCCGTGGTATTCCTTGCCTGTATTATGGTAACGAAGTTGAGTTTGGTAAGGGCAACCCTATTGACGTAGGTCCTAATGCTCCTCTTTCAACTACATGTCGTGCCTATTATGGCGATTACTTGGAGGGTGATGTAACAGCTTCTGACTTTAGCGAATACTCAGCTACAGGAACAGTTGCAGAAACGCTTAACTCACCACTTGCTAAGCACCTTTCAAAAATTAACGCAATCCGTCGTGCTATTCCTGCTCTCCAGAAGGGACAGTACACAGCTTCATCTTCATATGTAAGCGGTTCTGGTATGAATTTCATAAGAAGATATACTGACGCTCAAGAAGGTGTAGATTCACTAGCTCTTGTATCAATCAGCGGCAATGGTACATTTAAGGGTATTCCAAACGGCAAATATATTGACGCTGTTACAGGCGATGTTCAGAATGTTACTAACGGCACACTTACAGCTACTGCAAGCGGTAAGGCCAATATGAGAGTGTATGTATGCTGTGCTTCTGGTTTCACAGGTATTAGCGGTCAGATTGGCGGAGATTCAACTTTCCTTAATTGATAAAAACTTATCCATTGATTAATTATTGGACTGTCCATGTGAATATGGGCAGTCCATTTTGTAATAGTTGACAAATTAAGAGGAATGTATTATAATTTTTTTATTCCAATGAGGGAGTAGTTTGCACAATAGTGTGGTTTGTCAACAACCGCGATGTTATTAACATCTGGCAAATCTTAATAGACGAGACTCATGTGTGCTTTTTTGGTATGCATTGAGTCTTTTTTGTTATTATAATTTGTTATTATAAATTGTATATTTGAATATTATTAAAATATAACTAATGAGATGATGTCCCCGCCCCTAAAGCGGCGGGTGTCATTCAGTATTTCAGCAGGAGTTATAATCTCTCACTGAAATACTGAGGAGCTAACGCTCCCATCGCGGTTGCAATCTGTCGCAAGCTCCATTTCAAGCAGGCTTGATGGAGCGTTGCTCCGATTTAAATATAGTGGTAAATATTGCAATATTTTTCCAAAAACTTGAAGGGAGTGCACAGTTTGAATTTGTATTTGGAGCTTCTGCTGTTAGGTGTAGGACTTGCTATGGATGCATTTGCAGTAGCAGTTTGCAAAGGCCTTTCAATGACAAAGGTTAATAAAGGGCAGGCTGTAATTATCGGCTTGTTTTTTGGAGGATTTCAGGCGCTTATGCCTTTAGTCGGATGGCTGTTAAGCGTTGGATTTGAAAAATATATAGAAGCTGTTGACCATTGGATTGCATTTGCACTTCTTGCTTTTATCGGAGGTAAAATGCTTATAGAGGCTATTAGTCCTGAAAATGAAAGCAAGGAAGCTAATATGGATCAGCCTCTTGATATTAAGGAAATGTTTGTACTTGCTTTTGCAACAAGCATTGACGCATTGGCAGTAGGGGTTACGTTTGCATTTCTTAATTATCCTATTGTACAATCAGTTACTATTATCGGTATATTAACTTTTGTCATTTCAGTTCTCGGTGTATTTATCGGTAACTTTTTTGGAAGTAAATATAAAAGTAAGGCTCAATTTGCGGGAGGACTCATATTAATATTAATTGGGCTTAAAATATTGCTGGAAGATCTTGAGTTAATCCATTTTTAATAAAGGATGGGATTAGAATATGATTGAAATGTTAAAAGCAGCATTAATTCTACTTGTGGGATTTGTGTTGTTAATTAAAGGTGCAGATTTTTTTGTTGACGGCAGTTCATCAGTAGCAAAAAGGCTGAGAGTGCCATCTATTATTATAGGTCTGACAATTGTTGCATTGGGAACCAGCTTACCTGAATTTGCGGTTAGTGTTACTGCCTCAATTTCAAATAACAATGAGCTTGCTGTTAGTAATGCTGTAGGCTCAAATATTTTCAATTTACTGGTAGTTGGCGGTTGCTGTGCATTATTTTCACCTCTTAGAATAAAGACTAAAACTCTTAAAGAAGAATTTCCCCTTTCTATTTTGTGCGCTGTGCTGCTGTTAGTTTTGAGCTTAATAGGAATGTCCCTTGTTACTTTTGACGGAATAATTTTTGTTGCAATTTTTATAGCCTATATTTTGTGGATGATTCTTTCTGCAAAAAAAGCAAGGACAGACACTGAAATGCCTAATGATAATGACAACTACAAAATTTTCCCTGTATGGCAATGTTTACTCTATATAATTGGCGGCGGAATTGCAATTAAATTCGGCGGCGATTTTGTTGTAAACGGCGCTTCGGTTATAGCCGCAGGATTAGGATTAAGCCAAAATCTTATAGGGCTTACTATTGTAGCAATGGGCACGAGTTTGCCTGAGCTTGTAACCTCTATTATAGCTGCCAAGAAAAAGGAAGTTGATATAGCTTTAGGAAATATTATCGGTTCAAATATTTTCAATATTTTATTTGTATTAGGCTTAGCAGCAACAATAAGTCCAATAGCAATAATTACTGAAAATATTATTGATATTATTTTTCTTTCGGTTGTGAGTTTGATTGTATATGTTTTTGCTGTTTCAAAAAATATAATTAACAAAGCTGAGGGTGCCGCAATGCTTGTAATTTATGCCACATACCTTATGTATATTTGTATAAGATAAATATCTAAGACAGAGTGTTGATTTCAGCACTCTGTTTTAATTTGTTAAATAAGTATATTTTCCCGAAAAACAAATATATATTTACAGGTGATATTTATGTATTTAAAACTTAATTTACCTCGTGGAGTTATAGTAGCGATGTTCTTTCTTTTTGCATTAGTGTCATCAATTTGTATCAAAATATATTCTCCGACAGTTGAGCCTGTATCGGTACAAAAAAGTATTTCCTTGCCGATAGTTATGTATCATTCCGTTTTAAAGGATTCATCATATCATAATGATTACTGTATATCTCCCACTGTATTGGAAAATGACTTAAAATACATCAAAGAAAAAGGCTTTAACACTATTACAGTCAGTGACTTGCTGAAGTATGTAAAAGGAGACAATATTCCTAAAAAGCCGGTAATGCTTACCTTTGATGACGGATTTTATAATAATTACTATTATGCTATGGATCTTTTGAAAAAATACCATTGCAAAGCTGTTATTTCACCAATTGTGAGTCTTAGTGAAAAGTACAGTATAGAAAAAGATAAATCTCCCGAATATAGCTATTGTTCTTTTGAAGAATTAAAGGTTATGGAGGATAGCGGATGTTTTGAAATTGCAAACCACAGCTATGATATGCACCATACAAGTCCCCGCCTTGGTATGAAGCAAATAGAAGGCGAAAGTGATTCAGAATATAAAATAATCATTGAAAATGACATAAAAAAGGCACAAAACCTTTTTAAAAGCAATAATATAAAAGAGCCCCTTTGTTTAACATTTCCCTATGGCGTGCAAAGTAAAAGTACTTTTGATATTGTAAAAAACCTGGGATTTAAATGTACAATGACCTGTCAGGAAAAAACAAATGTAATATCAAGAGATTCTGCCTGTTTGTATGAGCTTGGCAGGTATAATCGTTTGTCAAAAGAAAGCTCTGATACATTTTTTGAAAGGATATGTGCCTAATGCCCAATATTTACTTAAGCCCCTCATTGCAGGAATGGAACCCTTATGTTGACGGTGGAAATGAAGAATATTATATGAATCTTATTGCTGATGCTATGGAGCCTTACCTTAGAGCAAGCGGAATTGACTTTACAAGAAATATGCCTGATATGACGCTGCGTCAGGCTATAAACCAAAGTAATGCAGGTAATTACGATTTGCACCTTGCAATTCATTCCAATGCTTCCGGAGAAAACAATGCAGGCAAAAACAGAGGAGTAGAGGTATATTATTATCCAAACAGTGCAAAGGGTGAAAATTTTGCAAGTACTATTGCAACCAATTATTCTGAACTGTACCCTGATCCTGAAAAGGTAAAAACAGTCCCAACTACCTCCTTAGGCGAAGTAAGATTGACGCAAGCTCCTACTGCACTTATTGAAGTTGCATACCACGATAATCCCGAGGATGCAAGATGGATAAGGGATAATATTCAGGAAATTGCAAAAAATCTTTCAAAATCAGTAGCAGAAACTTTAGGCGTACCTTTTGTAGAGCCTTGAAAAACTTTAATAATTTGATATAATAAAGGTATATAAAATTGTAGGAAGTGTATTTATGAACGAAAAATTAAAAGCCAGAATAGAAAAAACGATGAAAAACCTTAAGCTAAATAAAATGGAGCCTTATTTTGTTGAAACTAAAGATGAGGTGCTGCCTTTGGTAAAAACTCTTCTTAAAGATGGTGACACAGTTTCAAATGGAGGTTCTGAAAGTCTTAAGGAAACAGGTGTAATTGATGAGTTGAAAAGCGGAAAGTATAACTATCTTAACAGAAGTAGAGAAGGAATCACACCTGAAGAGGTTCAAAAAGTTTATCGTCAGACATATAGTGCAGACGTTTACTTTGCATCTTCAAATGCAATTACTGAAAATGGAGAGCTTTACAATGTTGATGGAAATTCAAACAGAGTATCTGCAATCTTGTTTGGACCAAAGAGCGTTGTACTTGTATGCGGATACAATAAAATTGTAAAGAATATTGAAGAAGCAGAGCTACGAGTAAAAACCTGTGCTGCTCCTCCAAACTGCAAAAGACTAAGCTGTGATACCTATTGTGCAAAAGCAGGCAAATGCGTATCACTTAATAATGAAACCCATGAAATACCAAGCGGATGCCGAAGTGAACACAGAATTTGCTGTAACTATGTTATTTCCGCACAACAACGCCATATTAACCGTATAAAGGTTATTATTGTTGGAGAAAAGCTGGGCTATTAATAATAAGAATTATTAATATAGGATATTTATGTTAAATATAACTTATGCGATGATGTTCCCCGCTTGTAAAGCGGCGGGCGTCATTCACTATTTCAGCAGAAGTTATAATCTCCCGCCTAAATCCTAAATACTGAGGAGCTAACGCTCCCCCTTGCAGTTGCAATCTGTCACACGCTCCATTTCAATCAGGCTTGCCGGAGCATTGCTCCGATTTAAATTTGAGTAGTGACTGTAATTTTAGGCTGTATATCTTTAGTCTTAATTGTATTAGACTGTTGTGGCATATTCAATCATAAAGAATAAAATCGTAAAATTCATTGTGTATTTTACTTTTATAATCTGTGCATTGATTTTCGGGATA
>CAYRTG010000018.1:18402-29150 GCA_964427365.1 uncultured Ruminococcus sp.
ATTTTCGGGATAGATGACATGATAGCTTTTTCTACAGGTTGGTAAATATGTATCGTAAATTATTACTCCGCCCAAAACAGCTGTTGCCATAGAGGGCGGAGTACTCAGCCAAGGCTAGCAATTACTGATTGTTGTTATTGTTGTTTTTGTTCTGATTGCTGTTCTGATTGCTGTTTTGGTTTCTGTTCTGGCTGTTATTCTGGCTGTTATTCTGATTGTTGTTCTGATTTCTGTTTTGGTTGTTGTTCTGATTGTTATTGTTGTTGAAGTTCATTACTGTCACCTCCTTAAAAAACCGATAAATCGGTCTAAATATATTCTTACCTTTTAATTTTTAATTATACCTATGAATATTTTTTTAAATAAAATGAAGTCCCTGTTAGGGAATGAATTTGATGAATTTTTTAAATTTTATAATAATGAAAATTTCAGAGGGCTTAGAGTAAATACTCTTAAGTGTAGCGTGGATAAGCTAAAGACTTTAATTGATTTTGAAATAAAGCCTACGCCTTTTTGCAAGGAAGGCTTCTATATTCTTGAAAATGTTAAGTCTATAGGCAATAATCCCCTACATCATGCCGGGGCTTATTATGTGCAGGAGCCTTCTGCTACTTCAGCGGTAACAATGCTTGATGTAAAAGAAGGGGACAAAGTCCTTGATTTGTGTGCAGCTCCGGGTGGAAAAAGCACCCAAATTGCTGCAGCTTTAAATGGAAAAGGTTTGTTATGGGCCAATGAAATAGTTAAAAACCGTTCCTTGATTCTTTTATCGAACATTGAAAGAATGGGAGTAAGAAATGCAGTAGTGTCAAATTGTCACCCTGATGTGCTTTGTAACAGCTTTAGAGGTTATTTTGATAAAATTCTTGTAGATGCACCTTGCAGTGGTGAAGGAATGTTCAGAAAAAATTATGATGCCCAAAACCAATGGAGTCAGGAACACGTTGAAAGCTGTGGAGTAAGACAGCTTCAGATTTTAAATTCAGCAAAAAACGCACTAAAGGAAAAGGGTGTTTTAGTATATTCAACATGTACATTTTCCCCTGAAGAAAATGAAGAAGTTATTATAAAATTTCTAAAAGAAAACCCTGACTTTGTGCTTGAGGACAGCGGTGTAAGTTTTGGCAGACCTGCTCTGAAATACGGCAGGAGAATATTACCAATGGACGGCGGAGAGGGACATTTTGCAGCAAGACTGAGAAAAAACTCTGAAACATTTGCTGTACCTGTAGTAAAACAACAGTTTAAGAAAATACCGAATATAGTAAATGATTTTTATGAAAGCACTTTTATAAACAAACCCTTTGGAGATAATATTGAAATGATAGGTGACAAGGCATATGCTGTGACTTTTGAGCTTCCCGAAGTAAAAGGCTTGTCAGTTTTAAGAAAAGGTATTTTACTTGGCGAGATTAAGAAGAACAGATTTGAACCTCACCATTCAGCTTTTATGGCTGCAAAAAAAGAGGATTGTACACAAGCTGTTGATTTAGATATTAAAAGTATTGATATAGTAAAATTTCTCCATGGAGAGGAAATTAAGGTTTCTGCTGAATTAAAAGGCTATACGGCAGTATGTGTTCAAGGAATTACTACAGGGTTTGGAAAAGTATCATCAGGAAATTTAAAGAATAAATACCCTAAGGGATTAAGGATGCTGTAATGGA
Organism: uncultured Ruminococcus sp.; assembly: GCA_964427365.1. Taxonomy (GTDB): domain Bacteria; phylum Bacillota; class Clostridia; order Oscillospirales; family Acutalibacteraceae; genus Ruminococcoides. The sequence continues at coordinate 20,070 of CAYRTG010000018.1, forward strand.
AAGATTATCAGATATTGGTACAATTAAAGAAATACTTTCAAAACACGGTTTCAGCTTTTCAAAAGGCTTAGGACAGAACTTCCTGATTAATCCATCAGTATGTCCACGTATGGCTGAAATGTCAGGTGCAGGAGAAAATGTAGGAGTAATTGAAATAGGTCCGGGAGTCGGTGTACTTACAAATGAGCTTTGCAAGCTTGCAGACAAGGTTGTTGCTATTGAAATTGATAAACGTCTTATTCCTGTGTTGTTTGAAACCTTAAGTGATTTTCATAACATTAAGATTATAAATGATGATATACTGAAAATTGACTTGAATAAACTTATAGATGAAGAATTTAAGGGAATGAAAATTGTAGTATGTGCAAATCTACCATACTATATTACTTCCCCTGTAATAATGAAACTATTAGAGGAAAATCTTCCGATAGAAGCAATTACGGTTATGGTGCAAAAAGAAGCGGCACAGCGTATATGTGCAGAAATAGGCACAAGACAAAGCAGTGCAGTAACAGTTGCCGTAAACTATTACAGCAAGCCTGAAATTCTTTTTAACGTGTCGGCAGGTTCATTTATGCCGGCACCAAAGGTCGATTCTGCTGTAATAAAACTTAAAGTATTTCATAAACCGGCGGTGAAAGTTAAGGACAGTAAAAAGTTCTTTAAGGTTGTAAGGTCAGCTTTTGAACAGCGAAGAAAAACCTTACCAAACTCTTTAAGCAATGGACTGGGACTCCCAAAGTCAGAAATCAATAATGTATTATCAGAATGTAATATAAGTCTTACAGCAAGAGCTGAACAGCTAAAGCTTGAGGATTTTAAGGAAATAGCAGATAGAATATAGGTACGGATATGAAAAAGAAAAGTTCGGTTTTATATAAAATTTCAGTAGTGTTACTAATTACAGCAGTTGTCTGTCTTATAGCGGCAATGATTTTTCAGGCTGTGTTTGACAGCAGCGGCGTTTCTGCAGTTGTAGAGGTTGTTTGTGCAGGATCGGCAGGATTTTTGGCTTTTATAGGAATAATCCTTGCTTGCATTAAGAATAATAAAAGAAAAGGAGTCGATTCAAATTATGAAAAATCAAAAGAAAGAAAATAAGAATTTTTTCACAAAAATAGCGATTGCGTTTATACCCATTGTTTCGTTGATGATTGTAGTTTCTATAGTGATGTGTGTAGTTTTTGGCAATAATCATAAGTTGGGTATGCTTTCTGTTGAGATTCCGCTTATTGCGGCATTTCTTGCATTTGTAGGTATAATTATGGCTGTAATCAGCGCACGAATAGACTACAAAAGAGAAAAATCAGAAAATAACAAATAAGTTTATGAATATTAATAATGTAATTCAACTGAAATTCCTTGGTATACGACCAAGGCTTTTTTATATAATTAATTTTTAAAAAACTATTGACAAAAGAGTTAGTCTATGCTAACATATACAATAGTTAGATAGGACTAACTTAATTTTTGTAAGGTGAGATATGGTTATGATGCCTTTAGTTTTTGCTAATGTAGGTGAAGATAATATTATTAAAAAAGTAGGGGGTAACCCTGAAATAAAGAAACACCTTGAGGATTTGGGCTTTGTTGCAGGAGGTAATGTTTCTGTTATTTCTACAATCGGCGGTAACCTTATTGTAAACATTAAGGAGTCCCGTGTAGCAATCAGCCGTGAAATGGCTTCAAAAATTATGGTTTAGTCCATTAATAGAAAATTAATATATTCATAGTAAGGAGATAAGTATGAAAACTTTGAAAGACGGAAAAGTCGGCGAAACTCTAAAGGTTGTTAAGCTTACGGGTGACGGTGCGATTAAGCGAAGAATTATGGATATGGGCATTACAAAGGGTGTGGACATTAATATTCGCAAGGTAGCTCCTTTAGGTGATCCCATTGAGCTTACAGTACGTGGATATGAATTATCCTTGCGTAAAGCAGATGCAGAAATGATTGAGGTAGAATAAAAGACGGGGATTACCCTGTTTTTTTGAGAATTGAGTTAGTCACAACTTACTGATAGAAAGGAAATTTTGTATGGATATTAAAATTGCCCTTGCGGGCAACCCTAACAGTGGTAAAACCACATTGTTTAATGCTCTCACAGGCTCAAATCAGTTTGTGGGAAACTGGCCGGGAGTAACTGTTGAGAAAAAGGAAGGCAAGCTAAAAAAACACAGCAATGTTTCCGTTATTGACTTGCCGGGTATTTATTCACTTTCACCTTATACACTTGAGGAGGTTGTTGCCAGGAATTATCTTATTGATAATCGTCCTGATGCAATTCTGAATATTGTAGATGGCACAAACCTTGAGCGTAACCTTTATCTTACAACACAGCTTGCAGAACTTGGTATTCCGCTTGTAGTAGCTGTAAATATGATAGATGTTGTTAAGAAAAACGGTGATAAAATTAATATCCAAGAGCTTTCAAGATCAATGGGCTGTAAGGTTGTAGAGATTTCTGCTCTTAAAGGTACTGGAATTATGGAGGCGGCAGAAACTGCTATTGAAGCCGCTAAAAGTGAGAAAACAATCCCTCATCATTCTTTCAGCGGCTCAGTTGAACATGCTCTTGCTCATATTGAAGAAGTTACAGTTCATGATTTGCCGGAAGAGCAACAGCGTTGGTATGCAATTAAGCTCTTTGAACGTGACGATAAAGTTCTTGAAAAACTGAATTTAACAAAGAGTATAGTTGACCATATTGAAAAGGATATTATTGCTTGCGAAAAAGAACTTGATGATGATTCGGAAAGTATTATCACAAACGAAAGATATATTTACATAGCTTCAATTATCAAGGGTTGCTATATGAAAAGAAGTGCAGGCAAGCTATCCATCTCTGATAAAATTGATAAGGTTGTAACAAACCGTTTTGCAGCTTTACCGATTTTTGCAATTGTTATGTTTATTGTTTACTATATTTCAGTTTCGACAGTTGGTACAGTATTTACAGACTGGGCAAATGACGGTTTATTTGGTGACGGCTGGCATTTATTTACTATAGGTGCAGGCGCATATGAAGAAGCAGCAGGAGATTATGACAGTGCATTAACTGCCATTGATGCTTTCTGTGGCGTTGTAACCGATGATGAAGATGAAGTTGATGCAGATGCTACCTTATCTGCAATCAATGATTATACTACTAAAGAAAATGAAGTTTCCTATACCTTAGAGGACGAGGAAACTCTTGAAGAATATGATATTCAGGTTTACTATTCTCAGGTACCTGAAAATGCAAATGAAGATGAAGTAAATTCGATGTCATACTTAGATGCAGTTCAGTATTTTAAAGACAATGGTTTTGAAGCCCCTGACCCTGCAAATTATGGAATATGGGTTCCCGGTATTCCGGTACTTGTTGAAGATGGCTTAAATGCTGTCAATTGCGTTGATTGGCTCCAAGGATTAATCTTGGACGGTATTGTAGCCGGTGTAGGTGCAGTACTTGGATTTGTACCTCAGATGTTTGTGTTGTTTATATTCCTTGCGTTCCTTGAAGCATGCGGATATATGGCACGTATTGCATTTATTCTTGACAGAATTTTCCGCAGATTTGGTTTGTCAGGTAAATCATTTATTCCTATGTTAATCGGTTCAGGATGCGGAGTTCCCGGTATTATGGCTTCTCGTACAATAGAAAATGACCGTGACCGCCGTATGACAATTATGACAACGACATTTATTCCTTGTGGTGCAAAACTTCCTTTTATTGCAATGGTAGCGGGTGCTATTTTCGGAGGAGTATGGTGGGTAGCTCCATCTGCATACTTCTTAGGCATTGTTGCAATTATTATTTCCGGTATTATGCTAAAGAAAACAAAGATTTTCTCCGGCGATCCGGCACCATTTGTTATGGAGCTTCCTGCTTATCATCTACCGACAGTAAGTAATGTTCTCCGTTCAATGTGGGAGCGTGGCTGGTCATTTATCAAAAAGGCAGGAACAATTATTCTCTTATCAACGGTTATCGTATGGTTTACTACGTATTTTGGTTTTGTTAACGGTAACTTCCAGATGCTTTCAGAAGATCAGCTCAGCAACTCTATCCTTGCTACTATAGGTAATTGTATATCATGGTTGTTTACACCTTTGGGATGGGGTAACTGGCAGGCAGCAGTTGCTTCTATTACAGGTCTTGTTGCAAAGGAAAACATTGTCGGTACTATGGGTATTCTGTATAGTGCAGGGGAAAGCTCTGTTTACGGAAATATGGCTGCTGCATTTACTACAGTCAGCGGTTACTCTTTCCTTGCATTCAACTTGCTTTGTGCACCTTGCTTTGCTGCAATCGGCGCAATTAAAAGAGAAATGAATTCACCTAAATGGACTTGGTTCGCAGTAGGTTATCAATGTGCATTTGCTTATGCCATAGCTCTTATTGTTAATCAGTTTGGTTTGCTGTTTACGGGACAGGTAAATGTAATTGGATTAATATTTGCTGTACTTGTACTTGTATTTATTATCTATATGCTTGCAAAGCCTTATAAAGAAAGTAATCGACTTAAAGCAACATCTCATAATTAATTTTCAATACCGTATAAAGCTTCTTGCATCTTTTACCACTTTGTCCTTAAATTCTCTGCTATACATAAGCATAACAAAGAATTGTCTGAACAATTTGCAAAAATCCCACTGCACAATTTACACACAATAATTTGCGGTATTGCTTAAATAAGCTAAGGTGAAAACGGAGTAGAATTATTATGATTGATTTTATTGTTTATAATTTAGGCACCATTCTTGTAGGTCTGATTGTCCTTGCTATAGTAGTTGCAATAGTAGTTAAACAGATTAAAAATCATAAAGCCGGCAAGAGTTCCTGTGGCTGCGGATGTAAAAACTGTCCATCAGCCTCTATGTGCCATCATAAATAATATAAGCCCGACGATTTAAACGTCGGGCTTTAAACTTGTATTTTTTAAAATCTTCATTGTTATTACATATTTTCAGGACAGTTAATGTTAAACATATCAAGAACGTTTTTAATAACTGTTTTAACTGCAAGACAAAGGTTAAGTCTTGCCTGCATAAGACTTTCATCATTGCCTTTAACCCTGCAAGAATTGTAGAACTTGTGAAACAGGGTAGCAGTTTGAGTAACATATCTTGTAATTTTAGTTGGGTCATATTCCTTAGCAGCAGAAATTATTTCATCGGAAAACTGTGCTAAATGGTTTATAAGTTCCTTTTCCTCAGTCTTGTTAAGTAGCATTAGCTCCTCCTTTGTACAGCTTCTTGGAGCAATATTTTCATTAGCAAGGGCTTTTATAATACTGCAAATTCTTGCGTGGGCATACTGAACATAATATACAGGATTCTTATTATCCTGCTGAACAGCAATGTCAAGGTCAAAATCCATTTGTGTATTTGCTTCTTTTGTGTTAAATAGAAAACGTGCGCTGTCAACAGGGACTTCATCAAGTAAGTCTGCAAGCTGTATAGCTTTACCTGTACGCTTGCTCATTTTAACAACTTCGCCGCCCTGAACAAGCTTAACAAGCTGCATCAGCACAACCTGTAGCTTGCTTCCGTCATATCCTATTGCGTTCATTGCGCCTTTTAATCTCATAATGTGACCGTGGTGATCAGCACCCCATACGTCAATAAGAGTTTCAAAGCCTCTGTCAAATTTATTTTTGTGATATGCAATATCAGCAGTAAAGTAGGTTGGTTTGCCGTTCTGTCTTATAAGAACATCGTCCTTAAGCTCTAGTTTGTCAATGTAGTCCTGAGTTTTACCTTCCTTTAAAAGTATGTTTGTGCATACATCTTTATTTTTATACCAGATTGCACCTTCTTTTTCGTATGTAAGACCTTCTTTTGTAAGAATATCAACGATTTCCTTAACCTGACCGCTGTTGTGAAGTTCAGACTCAAAAAACCACTTGTCATAGTTGATTTTATACTTAGCCATATCGTTTTGCATTTTTGTAATATTTTTTGGAAGTGCAAAATCTACAAGTGCCTTTTTACGGCTTTCACTATCAGTATTTAACAGTAACTCACCGTTTTCATCAGCATAAGCTTGAGCAAGCTCGGTAATATCTTCTCCCTGATAACCATCTTCGGGAAATTCAATATTATTCTTATAAATCTGTAAGTATCTTGCCTCAAGTGAGCAAGCAAATTTTTCAATCTGATTTCCTGCGTCATTGACATAGAACTCACGCCAAGCAGTGTAGCCTGCTTTGTTTAGCACAGCTGCAAGGCAATCACCTAACGCACCACCGCGTGCGTTACCCATATGCATTGGACCTGTGGGATTTGCTGAAACAAATTCAACCATAACCTTGTGACCTTTGCCAAAATCGGAACTGCCATAGTTTTCTTTTTCATTTTCAATATCCTTAAGCACTTCCGCATAGTAAACAGGGGAGAAGAAGAAGTTTATAAATCCGGGTTTTGCAACCTGACAATTTTCAAATAATGTACCTTCAAGTTCAATGTTTTCCGTAATAACCTGAGCTATTTTTATAGGAGCTGTTCTGAATGCTCTTGCACCTGCCATTGCAGCATTAGTTGCAAAATCACCGTTTTTTCGGTCAGCGGGAGTTTCAATGATAAATTCAGGAATATCCGCTTTAACAAGTTGTTCCTTTTCAATAGCTTTATTTATTGAATTTATAATTGCAGATTTTAGCTGTTCTTTTGCTCTTAATAATGTCTGTGCCATTTTACCTACCTCATTCTTTACTTTTTACATCTATATAGAATTCATTGCTTGAAACAAAATCACTGTTAAAATCAAGGGAATATTTAACATGGAGTTTACCGCCTGTTTCGTTTAATTCAGCTTTTATAGTGTCAGCAAAAACTCCAATCATAAGATTCCCCATTATAGTTCTGTAGTGGCATTGGTGACGTTTGCCTTTTTCCAGAATAAGCCTTGTCTGCTTACCGCCGTTTCTGATAATGGTAACCTTGTCATCACCCTCAACCTTTATTATATTGCTGAAAAAATTTCGGGGATTTTCTTCGTCATATTCCTTGTAACCAATATATGTGTGATTTTTCTTCATAATATAATTTCCGGTGGTAGTCATTTCTATTTTATCTTCTTTACCGTCAAGTTTCTGAATACCTGTGATATTAATTAAAAAACTATCATTCATGATACACCTTAATACAATTCAATATTAATTTGCTCAACACTATGCTCAATGTCTTTTCCAAGGAATACCCCAGCTACATTTTCAAAGCCTTCAGGAGTATCTGAAACATAAAATTCACAGTTGCCTTTTTTATTGCAGTCATTAAGCAGTCCTTTTTCAGTAAGTACCTTTTTAGCGTAAAGCGCAGTTTCTCTGCCACTGTCAATTAAAGTTACTTCCCCGCCCATAACAGAGGAAATTGCATCTTTTATTATAGGGTAATGGGTACATCCCAAAATAACAGTATCAACCTTTGCCTCCATAAGCGAAGTAAGATATTTTTTAATAACGAGCCGTACAATCTGATCATCCTTGTCAATAAATCCGTTTTCAACTAAAGGTACAAACAAAGGACAGTCCTGTTCAATAACCTGAATAGTGGCGTCAAATTTTTCTATAAGTTTTTTGTAGCTGTGGCTTTTAATGGTAGCGCTGGTACCGATTACACCAATTTTTTTGTTTTTAGTAGCTTTTGACGCTGAAAAACATGTTGGTGAAACAACTCCTGTGTATGGTACAGGCAAATCATTTTTTAAGTTTGCGGCAACAGAGCTAACTGTACCGCAAGCAGCTACAATCATTTTCACATTATGCTTTAAAAGAAATTTAGCGTCTTGAAAAGCATATTTTTTAATAGTATCATTTGATCTTGAGCCATAGGGTACTCTACCTGTATCGCCAAAATATATAATATTTTCGTTTGGCAGAATTTTCAAAAATTCCCGTACAGCAGTAAGTCCGCCCAGACCTGAGTCAAAAACACCGATAGGAGCATTGTTCATGGGATTCTCCTTATAAGTAAATCATTGATTTGAAATATCCGGGGAATAAATATTTCTATACAGTTTAATATAATACCATATTACAAATTTTCTTTCAAGTAAGCATATTAAAAATATTTTGACAAAGCCCCTGTTTATAATGTATAATTAACATATCTTTATGCAAAGGATTGATAATATGGATATAAAGGTAGCTTTTAACAGCATTTCAGATAAGGTTGAAAAAGCATTAATACCACAAAATTTTACCAAAGAAAAGGTAAAGGGCATTGAGGGTGAAATGGTATCTCTCTTTACTTCTGAATCAACTGCGTATTCAGTGGTGTATTTTGTTGAAAAAAAGCATATGGTAATGCGTTCTTGTCCTATGACGGAAGAAGGTCCTGATAACGATTGGAAAACTCTTGCTACTTGGATGTTTGACCCTGAAACGGACACATTGAAAGAAGCAAATTCAATTGCAAACGACTTTGTGGATAACTGCACCAATACTGCGGCAATCAAGCGTGTAAAAAATGCAAAAAAGAAAAAGAAAAAAGGCGAGAATGAAGGCAATGCTGATCCATTGTTTCTTGCAAAAAGATTTGTAACACTGTTTCCGGAGTTAAAGAGCGAAATTAAGTATGAGGAAGATAATTACTTTCCTTTTAGAGGTGTAACCTTTACAAGGGTGTCCATTGTGCCGAAAATTCAGCAGCTTATCCAAAGCTGCAATAAACAGCAGATTACAAAGCTGTGCGGACTTTTAAGCACACAGTATTCAAACGGTGACGCTGACACTCGTTCCATAATTACAATAGTAATCTTGAACAGCGTCCCTGAAGATAAGCAGGAAACAATAAATGCAGAGCTTTCAGAAGATTTACAGAAAGCATGGAAAGCGGCTTTAAAATTCAAAGGTAAAAAGGTTAAGCCTGAAAAGCCAAAGAAAAAGAAAAAGTCTATGGTCGAAAGACTACAGGGACAGCAGCAATAATTTATAACTTATGCGATGATGCCCCGCTTCTAAGGCTCCCAACGCAGTTGCAATCTGTTGCAAGCCTTGTTTCAAGCAGGCTTTCCGGAGCATTGCTCCGATTTAAACAAATTGATTATTAAGTATCACAAGGAGGTAATTTTCTCCTTGCGATACTTAATTTAA
>CAYRTG010000019.1:0-28943 GCA_964427365.1 uncultured Ruminococcus sp.
ATACAGCAAATATAATTTCAATTGTGTTTATTGTAATTAGGAGCATTTTGTGATAAAATAATTTATTATGCGTAAAAAGCTCTGAAGGATGATAATTATGAGTTTAGTAGAATTTAAAAATGTAAGTAAGTTGTATAAAATGGGTGAGGTTACAATAAAAGCTGTTGATGATATATCTTTCTCAATTGAGCAGGGAGAGTTTGCAGTGATAGTTGGTTCATCAGGTGCAGGCAAAACCACTGTTCTTAATATCCTTGGCGGTATGGACAGTTGTACAAAAGGTGAAATAACAGTTAGCGGTAAAAAAATAAGCGGACTAAAAGAGAAAGCTCTAACCCCATACAGAAGATTTGATATAGGCTTTGTGTTTCAGTTTTACAACCTTGTGCCAAACCTTACTGCAAAGGAAAATGTTGAACTGGCATCACAAATATGCAAAAATCCTATGGATGCAGAAGATGCATTATATGCTGTAGGTCTTACTGAGCGAAAGGATAATTTTCAGAGTCAATTGTCCGGCGGAGAGCAGCAGAGGGTATCAATTGCAAGAGCATTAGCTAAAAGACCAAAGCTTTTGTTGTGTGATGAGCCCACAGGCGCCCTAGATTATAATACAGGTCGTCAGATTTTAAAGCTCTTACAAGAAACCTGTCGCAAGGAAAAAATGACAGTTGTGCTGATTACTCATAATCAGGCTATTACACCTATGGCAGACCATATAATAACAATGAAAAGCGGAAAAATCGTAAAGGATATTTATAATGATAATCCTGTTGATGTGGAAACAATAGAGTGGTAAAATTCGGGAGTGTTTGTATTGAGTAAAAAATACACAATGTCCCACACTTTGCTTGTAGGATTGATACTGGCATTCGCAGGGGGATATTTAGATATTTATACATATTTGTGCCGAGGCGGTGTATTTGCCAATGCAGAAACAGGCAATATGGTGCTTATGGGTGTAAACATTGCACAGCTTAATTTTCTTTCTGCTTTTAACTACCTTATCCCAATCCTTGCTTTTGCAGCAGGAATTATAATTTCAGAAATTGTAAGAAGCAGATTCGGAAACAGCAGTGCAATACATTGGAGACAGGTAATACTCGGAGTTGAAATAGCAGCGCTGATAGTTATTGCCTTTGTACCAAGTGGGGAAATTACAAATATGATTGTTAATACAATTGTGTCTTTGGTGTGTTCGCTACAGGTTCAGACCTTTAGAAATATAAGAGATAATATAATAGCTACAACGATGTGTACAGGAAATCTTCGCAGTGCCTCTGAGCAGTTTTATCTTTATAGAAAAACTAAGGATAAATCCTTTTTATCAAAAGCATGTGTATATCTTAGCATAATAGCAATGTTTATAGTCGGAGCAACTGTGGGAGCTTTACTTACTGGCTATCTTCACTTAAAATCTGTACTTATACCTAGCATTGCATTGGTAATAGTATTTATACTTATTTTTGTAAAAGGCAAGGTTGAAACTGTAATATAGAAAGTGAAATTATGAAAAAATCATTAATAAAAAATACTTTTCGTGAAATTAAAAATTCCAAAGCAAGATTTTTCTCCATTGTGGCAATCATAGCTTTAGGCTGTGGATTTTACTGTGGTATTAAAGCAACAGCACCCTCAATGGAGCATATGGCGGACAGCTATTATCAGCGTACTAACCTAATGGATTACAGACTTGTTTGTACAGTTGGTTTTAATGACAAAGACCTTAAAGCTATAAAAAATCTTGATGAAGTAACCTTGGCAGAAGAAGGCTATTATGCAGATGTATTGGCAGATTATTGCAATGCTGCCCACGAGGTTAGGCTTATTGCCAAGAATGATAAGCTAAATAAGCTTACTGTAGTAGAGGGCAGGCTTCCTAAGAAAAAGGGTGAAGTGGTAGTTGAAGACGGTAGTTTTTCAGGAGATTCACCAAAAATCGGAGAAACAATAAAGGTAAATAAAAAAGCAGGTGACAGTAACTTGTCAGAAATGCTTTCCACCTTTGAATATAAGGTTGTCGGGGTGGTAAGGTCACCAATGTATGTATCCTACGAGCGTGGCACTACAACTGTAGGCGACGGTTCACTGGATACCTTTATGTATGTGCATAAAGACAGCTTTGATACAGACCGTTTCACAGAGATGTATGTTAAAACAATATATTCAGAGGGTGAAACAGTAAATGATGAGTATTTATCAGAAATTGACAGCTTTAAATCAAAGCTTAAGAAGATTGGAAAAGCCCAGTCAAAAATATTTAAAACAGAAAATATTGATAATGCACAGAAAACCCTTGATAAGAAAAAGCAGGAATTTCAGGACAGCAAAAAAGAAGCTCAGAAAAAACTCAGTGAAGGAAAGAAAAAACTTGAAGATGCTGAACAGGAATACTATCATAAGATAAACGCAGCACAGCAGAAAATTATATCCGGTCAAAAGGAACTTGAAAAAGGCTATTCTGAATATAATTCCGGAAAGAAAAAATACAGCGAGGAAATTAGAAAAGCAAAAAAAAAGCTGAAAAAATCTCAAAAAGAATATAATAAGGGATTAAAGGAATATAATGCAGGTGTTAAAGAATATAAGCAGGGTCAAGAGGAATACAAAAAATCATATGATGAATTTTACAATGTAACAAAACCTGAATTAGAAAAAAATCTGAAAATTGCACAAGATTCCTTAAACCTTGTTCAAAGTTCCTTAAAGTCTGTTGAACAAGCACTGTCAGTTACTACAGACGCTGAAACAATTTCAAACTTAACTGAACAGAAAAATCAGCTTATTGCTCAGAAAACCCAACTTGAAAAATCCATAACTGAAATAACCACGGGAATTAAAGTTGGCAGAGAAAAGCTTCTACAAGGAAAGAAAGAACTTGCAAAATCAAAATCCTTATTAGATAAAACTAAAAAGCAGTTAACTTCTGCGAAAAAAAAGCTTGATAACGGAAAGTTAAAACTTAAAAAAACTAAAACACAGGAAAATGAAAAGCTTGAAAATGCCTATGAACTTCTAAAATCTAACGAAAATAAGTTAAAACAATCACAAATTCAGCTTAATAAAGCTAAAAAAACAGGCTTAAATGAGCTTAATCAAAGCAAAAAAGATTATAAGGATACTAAAGCTAAAATTAATAAAAAGCTGTCAAAAGCTGAAAATAAGCTTAATAAAGCACAGAACAAACTTGATAATGTGGATAATCCAAAGTGGTATGTGTTTACAAGAGAGGATAATCCGGGATATACAGGCTTCAGTGAAAACACCGGCAGAGTAGATGCAGTTGCAGCGATATTCCCTGTGTTTTTCCTGTTGGTAGCTGTGTTAGTTTGTCTTACAACAATGACAAGACTTGTTGATGAAAAGCGAACTGAAATAGGTACTTTAAAAGCCCTTGGTTATTCCAATACAGACATAGTAGGAAAGTTCCTTATTTATTCTACATCAGCAGGAGTTATAGGCGCAGCTATTGGTATATTGCTGGGAGTAAATATACTGCCGTATAATATATATAACGCATATAAAATGATGTACAATATGGACGATATTACAATCGTTCCCGACCCATTGTCTATAGTAATAAATGTTATAGTTGCATTGCTTTGTACAACTTTTGTAACAGCCTTTGCCTGCTACAAATCATTAAATCACAGACCGGCAAAGCTTATGCGACCAAAAGGACCAAAATCCGGTAAGCGTATATTACTTGAAAAGGTTAAGCCAATTTGGAGTCATCTAAGCTTCACATCAAAGGTAACTGCCAGAAATATTTTTAGGTACAAAAGCAGAATGTTTATGACCGTTCTTGGAGTGGCAGGATGTACAGCTCTTATAGTATCAGCCTATGGTTTACAGGACTCCTTAAGCGCAATAGCCTCAGTACAGTTTGACGAAATTTATAAATATAATGCTATAGTAGTTGCAGATAAAGAAGCAATCTCAACGCTGAATACTGAAATCTGTGATTATAAGGAAGTAAAGTCAAGTGCGATTGTAGCTTTTGTTGACGGAAAAGCCAAAACGTCTCAAAATCAGATTGACTCGTTGAGTATTTGTGTTCCTGAGAATATTAAAGATTATAAAAAAATTGTAAACCTTCGCACACGTGAAAGTCATACCCCCTTGGAGCTTTCTGACGACAGCATATTAATCAGCGAAAAAATGTCAAAGCTCCTTAATGTAGGTGTAGGGGACAGTATAAAGGTTAAAGTAGAAGATGTTGAAAAGCCTTTTAAAATTTCAGGTATCTGCGAGCAGTATGTAGGTCACTATATTTATATGACCCCTGCACTTTATGAAAAGACCTATGGTAAAATTGAGTATTCAACATTATTTGTAAATCTTAATAATAATTATAAAGCCCAGTCGGATTTCGGTAATAAAATACTTAAGCGCAACGACGTGTCAGCAGTATCATTTATGCAAAGCTCCATAGATGAGTTTAACGATATGCTTAACTCACTTAATATGGTAGTAGCTATTATGATATTGTGTGCAGGTGCATTAGCCTTTGTAGTCCTTTATAACCTTACAAATATAAATATTGCAGAGCGAATAAGAGAGATTGCAACTATAAAGGTTCTTGGCTTTGATAACAGAGAAACCAGCGAATTCATTTACAGAGAGAACATAGTCCTTGTAATATTAGGTATATTGCTGGGACTGCTTATGGGTACTTTCCTGTCAGGCTGGATTGTATCAACAGTAGAGCTTGAAAATGTAATGTTCGGTAGGACTATACATTATATAAGTTATTTGTGGGCAGCTCTGTTTACAGCAGTATTTGCCATTGTAGTAAACTTTATAATGTATTTCAAAATGAAGTCAATAAATATGGTTGAAAGTTTAAAATCCGTAGAATAGCATCGGTGAAACCCACAGTTACGAGCATATAAATTCTATATAAAATCTTATTTATTTGCCCATTAGCATTGAATACTTATTTGTAAAATAAAACTCCATTGATAAATTATTACCAATGGAGTTTATGTTATAAAAGTATTATTTATCAACCTTTGGAAGACCTGCAAAACCTAAGGCTAAATCCTCATCAGTAGGAATATAGTCTGACATTTCGCCGTTGTTGTACTTTTCGTAAGCGACCATATCAAAGTAGCCTGTACCGGTAAGACCAAATACGATTGTCTTTTCTTCACCTGTTTCCTTGCATTTAAGTGCCTCATCAATAGCGACCTTAATAGCGTGGCTGCTTTCAGGAGCAGGAAGAATACCCTCAATTCTTGCAAATAGCTGTGCAGCATCAAATACAGCTGTCTGTTCAACAGAACGGGCTTCCATAAGACCATCATCATAAAGCTGAGACAAAATTGAACTCATACCGTGGTATCTTAAGCCACCTGCATGGTTAGCTGAAGGAATAAATCCACTGCCAAGAGTGTACATTTTCGCAAGAGGGCAAACCATACCGGTGTCACAAAAATCATATGCAAATTTACCTCTTGTAAAACTAGGACAAGATGCAGGTTCAACGGCAATAAATTGATAATCAGCCTCTCCTCTTAGCTTTTCACCCATAAATGGAGAGATAAGACCTCCAAGATTAGAACCACCGCCTGCACATCCGATAATCATATCAGGTTTAATGCCGTATTTATCAAGGGCAGTCTTTGTTTCAAGACCGATAACAGACTGATGTAAAAGAACCTGATTAAGTACGCTGCCCAGTACATAACGATAGCCTTCGTTTGTAACAGCAACTTCAACAGCCTCAGAAATTGCACAACCAAGACTTCCTGTTGTTCCGGGATGCTCAGTTAGAATTTTCTTACCTACTTCAGTTGTCATAGATGGGGAAGGAGTAACAGATGCACCGTATGTTCTCATAACCTCACGTCTGAAAGGCTTTTGCTCGTAAGAAACTTTTACCATAAAAACTTTACAGTCAAGGTCAAAATAAGAGCAAGCCATAGATAAAGCAGTACCCCATTGACCGGCACCTGTTTCTGTAGTAACACCCTTAAGTCCCTGCTTTTTGGCATAATAAGCCTGAGCGATAGCGCTGTTTAGCTTGTGACTTCCGCTGGTGTTGTTTCCTTCAAATTTGTAATATATTTTTGCAGGAGTACCAAGCTTTTTTTCTAAACAATAAGCACGTACAAGTGGAGAAGGTCTGTACATTTTATAGAAGTTTTGAATTTCTTCAGGAATATCAATATATGAATTTGTGTTGTTTAGCTCCTGACTAACTAATTCATCACAAAAAACAACCCCTAGTTCCTTTGCAGTCATTGGCTCAAGTGTAGCAGGATTAAGCAAAGGAGCAGGCTTATTTTTCATATCAGCTCTTACGTTATACCATTGTTTTGGTATTTCATTTTCGCTTAAATAAATCTTATAAGGTATTTCTTTATTGGACATAATATTCTTCCTTTCTTGTATTTATAATCCGATACATATTAATTGTATCACAAAATTATCTGAAAAACTGACCAAAATTAACTATTGTTATTTGTTTACAATAACTAAAAGATCTTATGTTTTTTCTTAATCATATTTAAGATTGCTATTTTGTTGACTAATTGCAATTAATAGGTTATACTTGCAGATAAGGAAGGTGTATGAAATGATTTGCAAAAAATGTTTAAATGAATATACAGGTAATTTTTGCCCTAAATGCGGAGCAAAAACAGAAACTGCTTCTTATACTGATGTAACAGAGCAAAACCCTTATAAGGAATATGAGCAAAATTATAGTGATTATGATTATAAACAGCCTGAACTTCAGAAAAATTCTCAGTATAATTCGCAGCCGTCTAAGACTCCAATGTATCAGCCACAGTATTATAATTATAATCCACAGGTACCTAAGAAATTTACAGCAGGAAAGGTGCTTTCAATAATAGCTATAGTATTATCCGGGTTGGCATTTATAATAAGTATTTCAGTAATGGAGAGTATTGTTCCCCAATCATCATATTATGATGATGAAATTAATGACAATACAGAAAATTGGGTTGGTGAAAAAGTAACATCCGGTTCCTTTGAAATTACAGCCACTGAAAACAATAATTCAGATACATATGAGGGTAAAAAAGCTAAGGATGAATATGAATTTTTGACAGTATCCTTTAATGTAAAAAATATTTCAGATGAAACAGATTACTTTGACTGTGAACTAAACTGTTATGCTGATAAAAAGTATTGCAAAGAGGTAAGTTCCGTTTCTAATGATGATTATACTTACAGCAAATTACCAAAAGGTAACATCCTGGAATTTGATGTAGTTTTTGAGGTGCCAAAAGATTCAACAAGCATAAATGTTGAGCTAACTCATTATAAATATGAATGGATATAAAGAATACAAAGCGCAGCAACATATAAAAGACTACACTATCCCTGATATGATAACAAGGAAATTAGAAATAAAGTAGAAAATAATCTAATATATAACAATGGTAAAGGAGTAATTAGTATGCCGGAAAATGAAAAAAGGAAAAGAAAAACTCATACCAGTAGCGAAGTTAAGCGGAGATATAATAAAAAAACTTATAAAAATTATAATGTGAATTTTAGATATAAAGAAGATGAAGATATTATAAAACTAATTGAAAATGAAAAAGAAAAAGGATTAAGTACAACTGAAATTTTCAGAAAGTATGTTAGAAATTATATAAAGTCAAAAAAAGTATAGCAAACAAAGCATCCGCACAGGAGTGGAAATAAAATAGCATATAAAAATGAAGAAGATAAAAAAGTATATCAGCACAAATACTATTATGATATATGAATGGAGATAATTATACAGAAATAAGGAGGATTATATTATGGTACACGAAATTAAAGGCTTTTTATTAAGAGTGTATTATTTCTGTATGGAAATTCCGTATATCAGATGGCGAAAAAATTTTTTTAAAAACAAGTAATAATATTGAGAAAACAGTAAATGAATTACTACAACACGGAAACAAAAACACATACAGAAAGAGGTATTTATTATGGCAACTATTACAATGAATAATGAGAAGAACGGAATTGAAATCAGATTTGACGGCAAGCTGGAAAGTGCAGTTATTGTAGCCCTTAAAGAGAATGGTTTCCGTTGGAGCGGCAAGCAACAAATGTGGTATGCAAAGCAGAGTGCAGAGAGAATCACATTTGCTGAAAGTATCGGAGAAATTTCTTCAACCGTTAGTAACAAGACCGAGAAACACGAAAAATACAACTTGTGGGAATGGTATAACGATGAAGATGAGGCAGTACATACATTTATGATTAAATAATATTGATAAATTATTAAACACAAAAGCCGAGGAAAACCCTCGGCTTTTATTGTATATTAAGTTTCAATATGTTATCCTATAAGCTCAATAAGTTTAGCCTTAACAGCTTGTGCGTCAGCCTTACCTCGGCTCTGTTTCATAACATTGCCAAGTAGAGACATAAGAGCTTTCTCCTTACCGTTTTTATAGTCCGCAACAGCATTAGGATTACTATTAATAGCATTCAGACACATCTCTGCAAGTGCGTTCTCATCAACTCCGCCTAAGTCGCTTTCGTCAATAAATTCAGTACAGTCCTTTCCTGTATCAAGCATTTGTTCTAAAGTTTTCTTAGCTAAGTTATTTTGGATTTTTTTATCCTCGATCATCTTAACAAGCTGATTAAGCTGATTTGGAGATGTAGCAACATCAAATTTTTCCTTATCCTTTTCAGTTTCAACACGTCTGAAAATAGAACCGATAATAAAGTTTGAAACAATTTTAGGATTTTTAATGCCCTCAATAGCTGCATCAAAATATTCGCTTACCTTACGGTATTTAGTAAGTAACTGAGCATCCTTTTCAGGGATTTCATAATCGTTAATGTATATCTGCTTTTTCTGTTCAGGCAGTTCAGGGAGCTTTGAACGAATTTCCTCAACTTCTTCCCTGCTTGTAAGAATTGTCACCAGGTCCGGGTCACGAAAATATCTGTAGTCGTTGGCATCCTCTTTGCCACGCATTGATGATGTTGTGTTACTTGCATCGTCGTAACGCAAGGTTTCCTGAATAACCTTTCCTCCGCTTTCAATAACATCAACCTGACGTTCAAATTCATACTCCATAGCTTTAGCAATGTTGTTAATTGAATTCATATTCTTAATTTCTGTTCGTGTTCCGAGAGTATCACTGCCCTCAGGTCTTACAGAAATATTAACGTCACAACGCATTGAGCCTTCCTGCATACGGCAATCGGAAACTCCGATGTATCTCATAACCTGCTGTAGCTTTTCAACATATTCTCTTGCTTCATCAACTGAACGAATGTCAGGCTCGGAAACAATTTCAATCAGGGGAACACCTCCACGGTTATAGTCAACGTAAGTGTCACCGTGAGCATGGATAAGCTTACCTGCATCTTCCTCAATGTGAATACGAAGAATACGGATTTTTCTGCCGTTTGAAAGCTGAACATATCCATGTTCACAAAGAGGCTTGTCATATTCTGAAATCTGATAAGCCTTTGGAAGGTCAGGATAGCAGTAGTTTTTTCTATCCATTTTAGCAACTTCCGCAATTTGGCAGTTTGTTGCAAGACCTGCCATAATGGCGTATTTTACAACCTGTCTGTTAAGTTTAGGTAATGTACCCGGAAGACCAATACATACAGGACAGCAATGAGTATTAGGTTCACCGCCGAAAGCGGTTGTACAGCTGCAGAAAATCTTTGTATTGGTTGAAAGCTCAACGTGTGTTTCAAAACCGGCAACTAATTCATATTTCACAGCTTAACACCCCACTTTGTATCCATAAAGTTTTTTCCTGCCGCTTTTTCATACATATTAGCAGCGTTGAGAATTGTTGCTTCGTCAAATCTGTTACCGATAAGCTGCATACCAATTGGCATACCCATAGAGTTAAATCCACAAGGAATTGAAACAGCAGGTAACCCTGCAATGTTTACAGGAACTGTGCATATATCTGTAAGATATGTTTCAATAGGATCAGATATGGCGTGTCCCATTTCAAATGCTGTCATAGGAACTGTAGGAGCAAGTATAAAGTCGCACTTTGTAAATGCATCGCAGAATGCTTTTAAAATAGTACCTCTTAAATTCTGTGCCTTCTTATAGTAAGCGTCATAATAACCGGCAGAAAGCACATAAGTACCAAGAAGAATTCTTCTCTTAACTTCATCGCCAAAGCCTTCGCTTCTTGTACGGCACATCATATCGTGAGTACCGTTGTAATGCTCAGCCTTGTAGCCGTAACGAATGCCGTCATAACGGCCAAGGTTTGAAGAAGCCTCGGCACAGGCAATAATATAATAAACAGGCAAAGCAAATTTTAAAGCAGGCATATTAAAATAAACAATTTCAGCGCCAAGGCTTTCATAAACCTTAACAGCATTTAAAATTGATTCTTTAACATCATCACGAATGCCCTCAAGGTACTCTCGTGCAATGCCGATTTTCATACCTTTAATGTCATTATTAATTGTGTCATAGGTTAAGCCTTTCTGCCTGCCCTGACAAGTGCTGTCCTTAGGGTCATATTCAGAAATAGCGTCATATACGATTGAAGCGTCCTTAACAGTTTTTGTAATAGGTCCAATCTGGTCAAGACTCGAAGCATAAGCAATAAGTCCGTAACGTGATACTGCACCGTATGTTGGCTTAAGACCTACAATACCGCAGAAAGAAGCAGGCTGACGGATAGAACCCCCTGTATCAGAGCCGAGAGCATATGCGGCAATATTGCCACCAACGGCAGAAGCACCGCCGCCCGATGAACCGCCGGCACAATGATTAATGTTAAATGGGTTAGCAGCACCGCCAAAGTAAGAGGTTTCACAGGAAGAACCCATTGCAAATTCATCCATATTTGTTTTACCAAGTAAAACTGCACCCTTGCTTTCAAGGTTGTCCCATACAGTAGCATTGTAAATCGGCTTGTAGCCGGTCAGAATTTTTGAACAGCAGGTAGTTTCAATACCTTTAGTTGACATATTGTCCTTAAGCGTCATAGGAATACCTTCAAGCATACCTATTTCTTCACCTTTGGCAATTTTCTCATCAACCTTTTCAGCCTGATTCAGTGCTGTTTCAGGTGTTACATTAACGTAAGCATTAAGCTCTTTATTTGATTTTTCAATTTCAGTTAAATACTGTTGCGTAAGCTCCTTGCAGGAAATTTCTTTAGCAGAGAGCATATTATGAATTTTCTTAATAATTGACATAAGCTCCCCCTTTATGAATGATTTTTTACAAGGAAGTGATCCTCAGCCTGATCAGGAGCATTCTTAAGAATTTCCTCACTGGGCAATGATGGAACAACAACATCTTCTCTGAAAACATTTGATAAGTTATTAATATTATCAAATTCCTCTCCGCTATCAGGAGCATTGTTAATAGCATTGGCAAATTCAACAATCTCCTGCATTTGCTGTGTAAGATTATCCAAATCCTCTTCAGCAACAAAGAGCTTAGAAAGTATTGCAATGTTTTCGATATCTTCTCTGGTTACCATAAAATCAGTCCTTTATATATGTATATGGGCAAGGTGATAGCCTTGCCCAAAAGCTTATAACTTATGAGACGATGTCCCCCACTTGTAAAGCGGCGGGCGTTATTCACTATTTCAGCGGGAGTTATACTATCCCACTGAAACACTGAGGAGCTAACGCTTCCATCGTAGCTGCAATCTGTCGCAAACTCCATTTCAAGCATGCTTGCCGTAGCGTTGTTTCCGATTTAAAAATAATTTATCTTAATTTAATGTGAACTTCTCTGAGCTGCATTTCGCTTACTTCTCCCGGAGAGCCAAGGAGTAAATCCTGAGCATTGCTGTTCATAGGGAATGGGATAACCTCACGTATATTTTCTTCCTCTGTAAGAAGCATAAGCATACGGTCAACACCGGGTGCCATTCCTGCGTGAGGGGGAGCGCCGTATTGGAATGCATTGTATAGAGATTTAAATTTGTCTTTAAGCTCCTCCTCGCTGTAGCCTGCAATTTCAAATGCTTTAATCATAATGTCAAGGTCGTGATTACGAACAGCACCGGATGAAAGCTCAACACCGTTGCAAACAATGTCATACTGGTAAGCAAGAATTTTCGTAGGATCCTTTGTTAAAAGTGCTTCCATACCACCCTGTGGCATTGAGAATGGGTTGTGAGTAAATATAGTTTTGCCATCTTCGTCAATTTCATACATAGGGAAGTCAATAATAAAGCATAGCTCAAAACGACTTTTGTCAATTAAGTCAAGTCTTGTTGCAACCTCTGTACGAATCTGACCTGCAAGCTTAGGAGCAAGGCTCTTGCTGTCAGCAATAAAGTAAATAACATCTCCTGCTTTGGAGCCGTTGCGGGCAATAAGCTCCTCTCTGTCACCGGGCTTAAGGAATTTATCAATAGGGCCGTCAAATGTTAAGTCCTCAAGAACCTTAACGTAGCCTAAGCCCTTCATACCAATTGAAAGTGCGTACTCTTCCATACGCTTAAACCACTTTTTACTTTGAGCAGCAGCATTAGGTACGTTAATTGAACGAACACATTTGCCTCTGAATGGGGCAAAATCTGTTTCAACAAACATATCGCTGATTTCTTTTATTTCAAGAGGATTTCTTAAGTCAGGCTTGTCAGTGCCGTATTTAAGCATAGACTCAGCATATGGAATACGTTTAAATGGGGCAGAGGAAACCTTTTTGTCAGTAAACTTAGCAAATGTTGCTGACAGAACTTCCTCGGCAACTGCAAATACATCTTCCTGTGTAGCAAAAGCCATTTCAAAGTCTAACTGATAGAACTCGCCGGGACTTCTGTCTGCTCTTGCGTCTTCATCACGGAAACAAGGGGCAATCTGAAAGTATTTGTCAAAGCCTGATACCATAAGGAGCTGTTTGAAAATCTGAGGAGCCTGTGGTAAAGCATAGAACTTACCTTTGTGCTTACGGCTTGGAATAAGATAATCTCTTGCACCCTCAGGTGATGAAGTTGAAAGAATCGGTGTATTAATCTCAACAAATCCCATTTCATTCATTTTGCTGCGCATAAAGCTTACAACCTGTGAACGAAGAAGAATATTGTTGTGAACCTTAGGGTTACGTAAATCCAAAAAGCGGTATTTAAGTCTTACGTCCTCATTTACAATTTTGGAAGTTGCAACCTCAAAAGGCAACTCGTTTTTACATTTACCTAAAACTTTTATATCATCAGTGTGGACTTCAACATAACCTGTTGCAATCTTTGGATTGATAGTATCCTCATCACGCTTAACAACCTTGCCTCCCAGTGTAACAGTACACTCACGGTTTACTTCCTTGAGTAGGCTGTCATCGTGAACAACTACCTGAAGCACACCGTACTGGTCACGAATGTCAAGAAACATAACACCGCCGTGGTCACGGATATTTTCAACCCAACCGGCAATCCTTACTTCCTGACCAATATTATCTTCTCTTAATTCTCCGCAATTTACTGTGCGATAAATATTAGCATTTGTCATTTATAAATACCCTTTCACAGTTATTTTATGGTATAATTATGATGTTTAATTTTCTGTAAAACCATTTTTACATATTTTGGCACACAACTTGAAATTATTATACCACAAAATAAATATTCAATCAAGATTTTTACTGCTTTTATTTAAAGTTTTTAACAAAAAGCGGGACTGTGTTTACAGCCCCGACTAATAATAATTAACTTGTTAACTCTATATTGTATAATTCTGTACTATCGCCTGCCCCAGTTCTCAGGCTTGCACATATGAGGGAAAACAAAATTCATATAGTCATCATTAAAGCAGTAGTCTATAGTTTCTCCGATAACAGTTTTAGGAGGAATTCCCTCCTGCCTTTGAGTTTGTCTGTATACTGCAGCAATAGAACATACGCTGTCAATTATAAGAAAAACAGAAAATATTACTGTAAGTGTAGAGCCTAACTTTTTAGGCATTTTTTCAATCCACCTGCTGAAAACAGGATAGGCATATCTTAACCAGAATAAACCTAAAAGCCCCCATATTAAAGCAAAAGTAAGGTTAGTTCTTCCGTCAATGTTGAACGGCGTGTCGCTGTAATCCCAGCTAACAGTACCTAAAAATTTTTCCTGAAAATATGAACAGAAATATTCAAATGTTGCACCGATAACTGCTGATGCAAGATAAATGATAATATCATTTGCTTTGTGAAGTTTGTAAAGGCAAAGGGTAATAAGTACAGCACCGCCGCCGTAAACGGGAATAAAAGGTCCCCATACAAGACCTACTCTGATTTCAAAATGACCTAAGGTAAAGAATGCCCAGATTGTTTCAAGAACAGTACCGGCAATACAGCCTACAAAGAAAAGCCAAAAAAGTTTTGTAAAGCTTAAACCAAAGGCAAAAGGTCTGTCTTCAGGATTATCAAATGTTTTCTCGTATTCCTCATTATTTCGCTCACGAATAACATTAAAATAATCTTTTATTTCTTCAAGCTGTTTTTCATAATTCAAGGACTGCATTTCAGGGAATGCCTTAACAAGTCTTTGCCTGAACACCTTGTTTTTAACCATACGCTTTTCATATACAGCACGCAATTCCTCATCGGACTCGTGACTTGTACTTTCCTGTAAAAGCTCAGAAATATTATTCATTTGTTTTAGGTTTCTGCGCAAAAGAATAATTGTAATAATAGTATTAATAAAGTCTGCAATAATAAGCCCCGTTATTATTGCAGGGATAAGTATAGCAAGCCAAGTGGGAATAGCTGCCGCAAGTGTGCTTATGGGATTAAAAGCAAATTTTACCATCAGTACAGCAATAACACCATAAGACAAAGCTTCATAAAGACCTACATAGCCGTTAAGATTAAGTGTTTTCTTTGAATAATCTGTCCATTTAAAGCCAAATGCTTTTTCAAAAAGCATAGAGTACATAAATTTCAGAACAGTCAGCATAATAATAGACGCAAAGAAAATCATAAAATAATTTGACCATTTTGAGAAAACAAGATAAATCAGAACAGAGCCTACACCACAGCTTACTGAAAAGGGAAGATTTATAAAGCCGGGATTTGTAAGTTTTCTTTTATGGATTGTGCGGGGGATAAACTGAAAAAGCCAGCCTAAAAAGGAAAAAATTGAAAAAATCCAAAGGGAATTAATGAAAATATGCATAAGTATCTCCGTTTCGTAAATTAGTTAGTTAATCTATTATATGTACCCTCAATAATATGATTACCGGTAGTATTTTCAAATGCTTTATACTAAAAGCAAAGCTTTTGTATTGCGTAAGCAACGCCGCTTTCTTCACAGGATTTTGTTATATAATTTGCAGCGGATCGAATGTTTTGCGAGCTGTTTTTCATAGCGACGGAAAAACCTGCAAGTTCAAGCATATTTAAATCATTTCCACTGTCCCCGATTGCCATAACTTCAGCCTGATTAATACTAAGTTTTTTGGCAAGCTCCAGTAGGGAGGTGCCTTTTGAGCATTGGCTTCCTATTTCAACATCACATTCCCCTGAACAGGTGTAATAAATGTTTTTTACACTTTTAAGGGAATTGTAAATTTCCCTTCTGACTTCTGAATTTTCAGCAATAACATAAATGTTATCGCAGTATTCAATTGAGTTTAGAAAATCATCTTGACTGTCAAGTTTTCTTCTGGTGATTTTAATGTATTTGTGTAAAGGAGTGTTTTCATATTTTTTTAGCTCATCATAATATTGCTTGCAGTCAAGATAACCAAAACCTTTGTAGAAAATGCAAAAGTAACAGTTGAAGGTTTTCAGAATACCGACAATTTCCTTAGCTGTTTTGATTGATAAAGGGTGATGAAAAATGCTTTTGTTGTTTTTTAAATCCATTACTATTGCCCCGTTAGTATGGATAGAATATCTGCAGCCAATTTGTTTTTTGTATTCATCATATAATCCGGATAAAGGTCTGCCGGTAACAGGAACAATGTGTATTCCTTTTTCCTTGCAGAGCTCAAAGACGTTAATATTGTCCTGAGATATTGTTTTGTTTTCATTAAGTGTTGTACCATCAAGGTCAATTCCAATTAGTTTAATTTTTTTCATAGCTTTTACCTTAAAGTCAATTTATGATATAATAACACAAATTATTCTATAAAACAACATAAAAGAATGTAAAAAAAATCAAGCATAACCGGAAAATGTAAAAATAAAAAAAAAGTGTTGACAATTATAAGGGATTATGCTATTATAATTGAGCTGTGACAAACACAGAATACACAAATGCTGGTGTAGCTCAGTTGGTAGAGCAGCTGATTTGTAATCAGCAGGTCGGGGGTTCAAGTCCGTCCACCAGCTCCATTTTTATGTTTAAGGATTTTAAAGCCTTAAACATTTTAATTTAGTATATGGGAGAGTTCCCGAGTGGCCAAAGGGGGCAGACTGTAAATCTGTTGCAACTTGCTTCAGTGGTTCGAATCCACTCTCTCCCACCAATAAAACGAGTACATCATACGATGTGCTCGTTTTATTTTTTGATAAGGGTGGATTCCGAAAAGCCCGTTAATAAAATTCTCCAGTGGGACACTCTCCATAAAGAAGGTGTCCCACCGGACTTTGATAATTCAGGTTTTATGCTTTTTTCTTCTGTTGCTTTTGTTTCTCTGCCATATGGCGCTGGTAGTCAGCTTCCATATCTTCGGGGAAAAGCGGTTTGATAATGCCTACGCCGTTGTAGTAGATGTCGATTATCTGATACCGCTTGCCGTCAATATAGTGCGCTGAGGAAACTACAATCTTGTCGATGAATTCGTGAACAAGCTCGCCTGTCAACTCGGTTGGCTCAGTGATTTGCTTCACTTTTTGAACGAATTTTTGAAGATTGACCGTCTTATCGGTTTCAGCTTCAAGATAGCTCTCCATTTCGGGGAGCTTTTCTTTTAGCTCCTTCTGCTCTGCTTCATAAGTACGGCTCAAGGCTTCAAAGCGTTCATCGCTCAACTTGCCTTTGACGTTGTCCTCGTAGATACGCTGTATTAGCTTGTCGATTTCAGAGATACGCTTCTTCGACTTTTCAAGCTCTCGTCGTTTGGCTGTCAGATCCTTCTTCTTGTCAGCGTCGTAACATTCAAGCTGTTTGTAGACAAACTCTTTTTCAAATGCTTGAATGTTTAGAAACACTCTCCGCAGATTTTCAAGGACGAGCTGCGTCAGCGTTTTCTCACCGATATAATGCGAGGTGCAGGTGTCGGGATTCTTGGAATAGCTTGAACACATAAAATGCGGTGGATCGTGCCGTTCTTTTTTGCCCGATTGGTAGTACATCTTCTGTCCACAGTCCTCGCATAATACCAATCCCGAAAAGATACTGACCTTTCCTGTCCGAGTTTGTCTGTGCCTGCCTTCCCGAATTTTCTGAACAAGGTCAAAGGTGTCACGGTCAATAATGGCAGGGTGAGTGTTCTCAAAGATTACCCAGTCACTTTGAGGGCGGTCAACTCGCTTCTTATTCTTAAAGGACTTGGTTGTGCTGCGAAAGTTGACCGTATCGCCGCAATACTCCTGACGACGTAAGATGTTCGCTATCATTGCAGGACACCAGTGATTTGGAATAGATGGCGGTTTGTCGCACTTTCTGCCTATGCTGATCCAATATTCCGTTGGTGTTGGTATCTTCTCAGCGGATAGCTTGTTTGCTATCTGTGACGGTCCCATTCCAGAAACACACATTCGGAATACCCTCTTGACAATTTTCGCCGCAGGCTCGTCGATTATCCACCGGTATTTATCGTTGGTATCTTTCATATATCCAAACGGCGGATTAGTTGTCAACGGTTTGCCTGACTCACCCTTGCTTTTGAAAACTCTCCGAACCTTGTCGCTTGTGTTCTTAGCGTGCCACTCGTTGAACAAGTCCTGCATAGGTACAAGATCGCTGATACCGTTTTTGGTGTCGATATTATCCATTATGGCGATATAGCGAATACCCATTCGGTCAAATTCTTCTTCCATCAAGGCTCCGACCACCAAGCGGTTACGTCCGAGACGGGAATGGTCTTTGACTATAAGTGTCCCGATTTTTCCTTCCTCGCCGAGCTTCATAATCTCGTTGAAGGCAGGGCGGTCAAAGGTTGTACCTGACCAACCGTCGTCTACAAACAGGCGAGTGTTTTTGAAACCGTTATCGGCTGCGTAGCGTTGTAATATTTCAGTTTGATTCTTTATTGAGCCCGATACACCTTCGCTCTCATCATCACGAGATAGTCGGCAATACAAGGCTGTGATTTTTTCTTTATCTGACTGTTTACTCATCTTTCTCCTTTCCACAGTCGGATATGTCTTTGTAGGATAATCCTATTGTAACATATCCAACTGTTAAATTCAATACTTTAAATCGCTAAATCGATTCGCTTTTACTTTATTTTTAATCTTCTGCAAGATTGTTTTGTCAGCATTTTGGTTGAAGTGCGTTCTCACAATATAAGTTGTGTTGTCAACGTCCTGCGTGTATCGCAGCGGCTCAACAAACTGTTCGTACTTAAAGTAGTTCATTCGCTGTGCTGCTGTCATCTTGCCGAGCATCTCGTAGTAGTCATCAAGCAGAGCTTCGAGTGCGTCGCCTAATGGAGTTCGCATATCAATGATTTTACCATTGTCATCAACGTAGTACATAAACTGTCATCTTCCTTTTATAATTTCGTTTTTCTATATATAGGTTTTAGGTTTTCCTAACAATTATTACTGTTTTTCTCTTGCAGGAGTAAAAACAGTCTGCTTGTTTAGATGCGACATGGCAGTAAATTTATTAACAATAACTGTCAACACATCTGTCATATAATTGCTAAATCAAGATTGCTTATTGTTACGAAGCTCAATAATCCTTCTTCGGTTAGTACGCCGAAAATTTACATCAATACCGCTGCTACAAAATAGCTCAAAAGAAAACTTATTGAGTAGTTTAGTAACTGTGTTCGGCGGTGTATTGGTGTCTTTCATTTCAGTAAGTAGATCGGTAGCCGTCCCCATCCAGTAGTGCTTTCCGACCATAAATGCTCTTAACTTTCCGAAAAAAGGATGATTTTCGGTCAACTTCGGATAGCCGTCAAGTTTGTTTTTGCCTAATGCTTGTGCAACAATTTGTTCACCTTTTGTCATAAGCTTTTCCTTTCCGTCACTGACAACAGTGACTGTTTTGTGGTAGTTTTTGGCACAACAAAAAGCCAAGTTACAAAAGGCTTAATCTCATTCGCAAAAGGGTAAACCACCCCTTGGTTGAGAAGCCTAATGAAACTTGACCTTAAATTATTCTGTCCTCTTCTGATAATTCAAAGTGCTTGTTTGCAATGCATGCAGGATTTTCGCCTGCGACTGTTAGCTCTTTAAACTCATAAGTTCGTCGCTATTCAGTTTTAAACACAGTCTGCGTTCTGTGTACAGTTATTATTATAAATGGTGACGATTTAGTTGTCAATTAAAATCGTTCGACATATTGCGACTGTGATTTGATGTCGCTACTTTACAAGCAGTGCGTTTTTACTCCTACCCGTAAAAACACGCTTTTTAGGGACACCCTAAGACCTGTAATTTGAGTGACAGTTTATAGCTATTCATACCAAAATTTGGATTTGGTGTTCCATAAATAGGACTTTGATTGTAAATCCTCGAATTATTTTCAATAATTAATTGAAATTTGCATTTCTATTTGGTAGAATATAATATAGAGTTGGTATGAGTTTTTGAAAAGGAGAAGAAATTATGGAGTTGACAAAGAACGCTTATATTGAAGCTTCAACTGTTTATGAGACTTCTCTTGATGAAGAGTATAAAAAAGACAATGGAGTTTTTTATACCGATTTATCTTTATCTGATAAAATCATTGCAGAATTAAAGATACCAAACGATGCTGTTATATTAGATCCTTGCTGCGGTGCAGGCTCATTTATTTATTCTGCCAGCAAAAGGGGATACAAGAATTTGTATGGAGCAGACAAAGATAAAAGCGCAATAAAGTTTTGCAGTGAGAATATTTCAAATGCAATATTTAAAGAAGCTGATACACTAGGGCGATCTATTGATACTACCCTTTCTAATTTGGGATTATCAAAAAAGCCTGATTATATTATCGGAAACCCCCCTTATGCCCCTTTGAGCGCTGATACAAAAATATCAGAGGATTATTTGTTCTGTAGAAAAGTTTCTGATTCAGGAAATAACCTTTTTATTGCAGCGCTATTTAGAGCGTTAGATATGGTTGATGATAACGGCATCATTTCTTATATTATACCTAAAAACTTTCTTCACGTTTCATCTTATGGTAAATTAAGAAAAGAAATCTTAACTGAGAAAACGATTGTTTCTATAATCGATATTGGTGCTTATTTTAAGAATGTTCGTGGAGAGCAAATCGTTATTACTATAAAGAATAGCTTGCCTGATCAAAAACACAAAATCAAAATCAAGAAATATTCTGCAAATAGATTTGTTTCACCAATATCCATTCAGCAAAGCTTTTATACAAACGAAATACTATTATTCAGTTGCAAAGAAGATTTTACCATCTATAAAAAACTGTTAGATTCCTATGAACATCTAAGTGACTTGACAGGTGGATATGTTGGTCGTGGAAAATCAACATCTGAAGATGCTATTGTCGGAAAGGATATTCGAAAATTTGGGTATAAAGATAGAGCCATTCCGGTAGGCGGAAGTAAAATCTTTATTCAAAATATATATAGTGCTGAAGCAGGTATAATCGCTACATTTGGCGGAGACTTAGAGGCTTCTCAGACAGTCACCATTTTCACAGATGGTGATGAAAAAATGTGTAGATTTATACTTGGGATTCTTCATTCAAGACTTTGTAATTTGTTTTTGTATAAGTATTGTTTTAATTATTCAAAACTCACGATGCATACTGATGCAAAGTATTTAAAAAAGATTCCTTTACCTTCAAGAGTTAAACAAACAGAATACTTTGAAAGAACACTTGAGTTAGTTAATGCATTAGAAACATCTGAATATATGACTCAAGAATGGTTTAATGAGTTAGAAAACCTTAATCGAGTTGTATATCTCTTATATGATATCAACGAAAAAGAAGCCAACTATATTGATTCAGAGATGAAAAAGATTCAATCAAAGAGGTGGTATTTAAGTGAACGAAGCTAAACGTTGTAATGATCTTTCAGGAAAAGAATGGCTGCAAAACTCATTTAGCATTTGGAGAAATCTTTCAAAAACTAAAGAAGAAAAAGAGTTGAAACATCCGGCTTCTTATCCTGTTTCGCTATGTGAAAAGCTTATTAAAACCTTTGCCAGAAATAACTGTACTGTACTTGACCCCTTTAACGGGATCGGTTCCACTACAGTAGCTGCTATGAATTTAGGTTGTAACGCTACAGGTATAGATTTATCTGACGAGTTCTGTGAAATTGCAAGAAGAAGAACAGAAAACTCAAAAGATATTCAAATAATCAATGGTGATAGTTTCGAAGTATTAAAGCAGTTACCAGAGAATTCTTTTGACATCTGTATTACTTCTCCACCATATTGGGATATCCTCAACATGCAAAGGACAGCCGATAGGAAGGATTCTATTAATTATTCTGACAAACAGAACGATGTTGGTAATATTGCAAACTATGATGAATTTATCGATTCATTAAGCAATCTTTTTTCTGAAGTAAATAGAGTATTAAAAAAAGGCAGTTATTGCATTATTAACGTAATGGATATTAGAAAGAAAAGTAAATTCTATCCTCTTCATAGTGATTTAGCTACTGCAATGCAAAAGGTTGGTTACATATATGATGACTTAATAATATGGGATAGGCAATCTGATTATAATAATATGAGACCATTAGGCTACCCTTATAAGTTTAGAATTAACAAAGTTCACGAATACCTTATGATATTCATTAAGGAGTGATATTTTGTCGTTGTTAAGTAATAGAGCTCTTGATATAAATGTAAACGAGTCGGATTTTTGTTTGATTCTTGGTTATTTAGCTACGCCTAACAGAGTTGGGTTAATTGAAGCACAAATTCCAGAAGAAAAAGGGTTTATCTTTGAAAGAGAGTATCCCAATGCTCCGTATTTTCCTATTACACAGGGATCGACAACTGGTGGCAATTTAATGAAGCAAGGATGTCAACTTCGAATTTACTTGAATAATATCGATAATTGTCCTGATGTTTTGATTCCTTTTTTAGGAGTTGGGACAGGCTCTTATGTGAAACGAATTAACAAAGGGAAGTTTGTAGAAAGAATCACAAAGAATTATGGATTTTCTTTTGGAGACCATCAAGACGCGAATGAAATAAGAAATGCAGTGTCCAGAATACATCCAAACTATATCTCACAGTTTGACATCGGGTTTAATTTATAACGAAAGGATGAAGAATTATGGAAGAATTATTAGATTTCTTACAGGATATTAAGGGTCAAGGATATAATTTCTTTATAGAGGCAGAAGGTCGACCTGATAAAATAGACTCTTTCATTAATAACTATAATATAAACTATAGGGATAATATTGATCCAACTACTAACGGTATTATTTGTTTAAAACCTAACGCAAACAAGTGGGCAATTGAACTGCGCCTTTATGTTCCTGTAGAGCATCCCATAGGTATTAGAAACCTTTTTTCTCAAAACAGAGTATATCGCACAGAATATACCTTCAGATTGAATGATAATGGGATTGTCAATTGCTTGTTTGACGAAGGATATAGAATTGGATTGAATTAGCAGGTGATTAACAATGAACAGAGAAATGGCTTACCTTTTAGGTATGATTTGTGGAAACGGAGAGATTCAACGAGGTTCCGTTGATACTACGGTTTCCATTGAGATTCCGCATAAAAAACTAGCAACTGAGAATAATAACGATGTTAGAATATATGTCCGAGCTAGCATTACTGATATTCGTAATATAATCGAGCCGTTAATTGGCACAGGAATACAGTTTTTGCAACAGGACAATTATTCGGTTTTATCCTTTACAAAACCTAACACCGAGTATATAATGCGTGAAATCCTTAGATATACTGGCAATGCCGTATCTCACGATAATATTAGAATTGATAATGATGTTTTTTCTTTTTCAAGAGATGAACGAATTTCATTTTTGCAAGGATTCGCAGATGTAACAGGATACATAAGAAGAAGCAACTACTTTTTTAAAACATTCCAGCATCGAGTATATTTAGAAGTGCCTCACAATTGGTATCTTGTGATTGATATTTGCAATCTATTGAAGTCTGTTGATATACCTGTTCAAGCTATTGACTGGGCGCATCCCAACATGAGAGATGGAAATTTAAAGAAATATAATGAAGGCAAACCCGACTTTTGGAAAAAAGAACATCAGATTAAAATCTGGGCAAATGAATTTCTTCCAATTGGATTTGCAGTTATCCATAAAAAGGAAGCACTAGAATCTTTTGCTCAAGAATTAATCACCGGACTTGAGGCAGAAGGAAAGAATCCATACGATGTAACGCATAAGTACTATTGGGAAGGGCGTAACCGTAATAGCGAAAAGCCTCTCCATCCAGGGGAAAATGATTTGTTCATTCCATCAGAAATAAGAGGAAATCATTATAACACTTGGAAAGAGATAGCTGAAGATTTAGGATATGGAGAATAGAGTTGTGAGAGAATTCGATTTATATCCACCAATGTGTATTTGGCTGGAAAACTATCTAAAAGACAAATACAAGCAAGGCGAAGTCATTGTGGTTGATGCCCATAGCGAACGACTTGATAAAGTTTTGCAGAAATTCGGTATTGTTAATGATTTGGCAACTGGCGTTGATATTCAAATAGATGTTTTAGGTATCGTTATGAATATCCGAGGTGGCTATAAACTCTTTTTTATAGAAGCCAAGAAAACAAAACTTACTCTCAGAGACTTAGGTCAATTATGGGTATACTGTAAGCTGATTGATCCTGAGGAAGCCTTTTTACTTACTTCTGCAAATCTTGGTAGTTTAAACAAACTCTTGAATGCATTTCACAGAGAAGATTTATTAGATTTTGGGGACGGAAAAATCATTAAAAAAATGAAGGTAGGTATTTGGAATACAAATACTAATTCTCCAGATGCAGCATGTATGATACCTAAGATATGATGCTTAATTAAGATATATTTAGAGAGGAATAATACAATGGACATAAAAAACACATACAGTTATGAATACAACGAAATCATGTATACCTTGGAAAAATTAATGAAAGGTATATACTATAATCCAAATTTGCCTGGTCACAATGATATGGGTGCAGGTTCTGTAGAAACTAATGCACAGAAAGTTAAAGCACTTTTAAATATGATGGCATTTAGAATTGAGAAGGGAAACACTGACCCCATACCTGCACTTAATTGGCGTGATTTTATAGAATAGTGTTTGAATAAAATATAAGCGGGAGAGCCTTGGCTTTCCCGCTTGCTATCTACTTAAATATTATATCATGATTAACAATTTCGATAACTTGTTGTTTGACGGAATTAACTTTTCTTGCCCATAATATGCTATCTTTTGCTTTAAGTGATTCATTTATTCCTTCACGTTGCAGCATTAGTTTAAGTAAACTGTCGTATGTGCTTTGCGCTAATTCATCAATATCTGCAAGATAATCTACAAGTTTACAGCTAGTAAGCAGATTAAAATAGCGGATTCTGTGGTGCTGTTTTATATACCGTTCGTGTCGCTTACCCCAGATTCCGATTTTGACCTCTGGCTGTTCGGGCAGTTTCAAATCTGGCAGCAAATAATCGCCCTGTGTTGTGTATGTAATCTTTGTAGACATTGCTTATACCTCCTTGACCTTGATTTTCTTAACTTTGGCTTTTGTAGCCTTGACTATTAGCTCGTCAATAATATCAGTGTACCTTCCCTGTGAAATAAGGTCGTTTCTTAAATCAATCAGGCTGTTTATAACCATCTTACGTTCATCGTGAGTGAGATAAAGGTGATATTTTGGATTCTTCATTTGCCATCATCCTTCAAGAAATCACAATATGTAGCTGAATCACTAATAAGGGAATCATAAATAAAGCGAGCTCCCAAACGAAAGCCAACAATAAAGCTATCTAATTCCGATTTGCCTAAAATGATATTAGAAGCATTGGCAAAGGACAAAAAGGTATTCTTATCATCTCCGGATAAATTATTGGTTAGAATTTCTTCTGTGTTTGACAGAATAGTCATTTGCTTTTGAATATAACTGCCTTTTTGATATCCGCGAGTTTGTGGATCGATGTTACCATAGAATAATTCTGCAATGATGTTTTTCATTTTGTAAAACCTCCGATATAATCTGAATTTAATCCTACAAAATTCATTTATCCGACTGTTTTACATAAGACCTTCTTTATCGCTAACACCCCGCGGAGCATTTTTAGGGCGATGGGATTGTAGAAAGATTTCCCAAAAACGTGGACAAACGGTTCGAGAGGGAGTTCGTTCATAGATGAATATAACCCTCTCCCACCAAAACAAGAACATAACCGTTTGGTTGTGTTCTTCTTTTTTATATTCAAAAGAGAGGGTAGATTTAGAAGCAAGACAAAAACTGCCCTGCTCATTTTATTAAAAACTGTACATTGTAAAATAGACAATTTAGTTTATTATTTATTATATTGATATTTAGAATTATAAAAGGAGAATTTAAAATGAGCAGATATGAATTAAACAAAAATCTTGCGCAGATGTTAAAGGGTGGCGTTATTATGGACGTTACAACACCTGAACAGCAAGACGAGCCAACAGAATATAACGATAATTTAAGCGGTGAAAAAGCTGAAGATAAACAGAAAAAAACAGTTATAAGAACTGAAAGACCACCACAGGAGGTGCAGGATAATGAGTAGATTAACTTGTCTTTATCAAATGGACTTGCCGCATAGAGCCGTAGCCGTCTATACCTATCTTTACGACCGAGCTAACAAAAACGGCGAGTGCTGGCCCTCGGTTAAAACAATAGCAGGCGACATAAAGTTGTCGCCTGCCACAGCAAGAAGAGCTATTTAAAATTTGAAAAAAGCCGGATTAATAGAAACACACAACGATACTGAGAAAAGGCGATAAGAGTAGTTATCTGTATAGTACAAAAAGTCGCTAAACTTTTCTTTTAACTGATATCTCATATATATCATCTTCAAATGGTGATGTTTCTACTTTATATTCTTTGAGATAGCCGTCATTATCATGTTCAAACGCATATCTGTAATAATTCACAAGCCCAAATTTTTCGTTATCTAAATAATCAAAATTCTCTGCTTTATATAATCCCATTTGATTATACATATAAGATTCTTTTTCTAACTGATCCATACAACAATTATTGTAACTGCTGTTCGCACTTATGAAAGAAATAATGCGTCCATGGTCATCATACTTACATTCAATTACTGATGTAATTTCAGTGTTTTCTTCTTTTGAAAAAGTTATACCTATGACAACATCGTTATGGTATTCTAAAATTTCCGCTCGATTGTCAAATAGGTGATTAACGACAATTAACTTATCGTCTTTATCAAAGCAATATTCGTATGTAGGTTTGCTTCGGGATGTCACCCTTTTTAAAAGATTCCCTCGTTTGCAATTACCTGTAACAATATCATATATCGGACTTGGGCAATAATATCCCCTTGGCAGTACTTTCCCTCCCGAAGAATATTCTGTCCTCACTACCTTAACATTTAGTTCTGAATAAATCCTTTGACAATTAGATAAATATTTCTTGGCAATTAAAGAGAATCTGTCACATTCAGATTTTAACTCTTTTTGCAGATTGACATCTTCACTATTATCCATATAAACATATACCCCCTCTCAAAACGGAGCCAATTTATTCATAGAATTAATCATATTCTTTAAATTAATTAATATTTTTTCAACATTACTCTTCCGTTGATTGTATGATTTCCCCTTGTTATATGCATCAACAACAAGCTCATTAACAAATGCGTAATATTTATTGGTGTGCAAACGACGATGTAACCCTGTTTTTATTCTTATCAAATTTCTATTGTCGGATTAAGATAAAATAACTTTAGTAAACTTAGTTAAATCTATATCTTTGCTGTCTATTTCTGAAAAAAATTGGATATTATTTATGTCATTACAATCAATTACAACATATTTATTATTTTTTCTTGAATACACAATAATATTACTATTATTACAATAACTTTCACTTATGTTATCACTATAGTACAGTTCTGAGTTACCAAAATAATCTGTAGAAGTGATATCAGTTAATTTGTATATTTCTATTTTTTCGTTTTTATACGTAATGCTAGCAAAAAACGAATCGTTTAATTTAATAAAATAGCCATCTCGATTACCTGCAAAATGCTCACCAATATTTTGATCCACAAAGTTATCGTTAGTTTTTAATGCTTTACATCCTGATAACATTAGTAATCCACCCAAAAGTGCAATTGCGAATATAACTAAAATATTTTTCTTTTCCATAATCCAACCTCATTAATTATAAAAATTATAAGAAAAACTAATTTTCCAATTATATTTTTTTAAAACTCCATATTTTTGGGGATAATAGCCAAAATAGTCATTAATAGATCTTTTGATAAAATTTTTTTCTTTTTTTTCCAAAGTAAGCAAAATCATATAAATCACTTAATGTAATTGTAACAATGTACTTTCTTAACTATATAGATGATGCCAACTATCGCCACGGCAACAGCATCTACACAAACAACCATAATAAACGATGTAACAATTGCTGCTTTAATGCTTGCAATAGATACACTTATACCTGCAATAATGCTAGGTAATGCATTACTAAGAGAAAATGTTATCTGAGAGCCTAACACTAATGAAGCCGCATAATGACCTGTTGGATCACAAGCATTAATCGGGTTATTCTCACAATATGTGAATAAATTACTGCTAATTACAGTTCCTGTTGCACAAATATATGTTGTGTCATCCGCATTTAAGAATCTACCTGATGTTGGATCATAATAACGGCTTTGGAGATAGTAAAGACCTGTGTCAGTATCATACACATATCCACGATAACGGAGTGGATTCAGTCGACTTACAAATGGGTCTCCTGACGAACTTATGATATTGCCCCAAGAATCATAAGTATAAGTTCCATAAACCGTACCATTTTTATTTATGATTTTAATAATGTCGCCTTGCAGGTTCTTTACATAGTAGTACATTGTAC
Source organism: uncultured Ruminococcus sp. (assembly GCA_964427365.1). Classification (GTDB taxonomy): domain Bacteria; phylum Bacillota; class Clostridia; order Oscillospirales; family Acutalibacteraceae; genus Ruminococcoides. Next base: position 28,113 of record CAYRTG010000019.1, read on the forward strand.
CATTGTAGGACATTGATACCGGACTATTATCAGAATCATAGTAGAAGAACATAGTAGTGCTTCCCTTTGTAAGTCCTACAAGGTTATTGCTGTCGTCATAATAGTAATAGGTTTTGGTTCCGCCGACGTTTTTGCAGGTTCGCATACCGTTGGTATTATAAGCATAGGAAACTGTTGTACCATCTTTCAAAGTTACCTTTGCTAATTCTCTGCCTACCTGCCATTTCATAGTCATGCCATCACGATAGTTGATAGGGTTGCCAATCTCATCATATGTGATGTTTTCGCCGTTAATTCCAGTCAGCTTATCCTTCCATTTCGAATCATTGTAATAAAAAACATTACCATACTCTTTACCTGAGGGATAGCCGTATGTCGGATCCAAGTTTTGGGTATGCTGCGCTAAAATATTACCGTTGCCGTCATAAGATTTGTTCTTTCCTCTTGCGGCTTACAAATGCACCAAATGTGTCTTTCGTTTTAGTACATCCCATTTAATTTTGTGTTTAATTTTTATATACTTGAAAACAGTAGTTTTTCTCGTGAGTTGATGTTAATTTAGCCTATACTGCTAAATCAAACATCAACTCTTTTTAGTAATCGTTCATAACTAAAAGCATTCGATTTCTGTCCTAAAACTTCCTTTATAACTTACACATATAAATTCATTAGTTTTTGAATTATATTTATAAAACCATTCTTGTTCAGATGTAAAATCATAGGAGCTATTAATAATTTAAGAAGAACAGGGTTAATAGAAACACAGCTACGCTATAGTGAACAAGGCGGTAAGAGTAGTCTTCTATACATTTTAAAAAATCAAGCCTGATT
>CAYRTG010000020.1:0-26657 GCA_964427365.1 uncultured Ruminococcus sp.
AAAGTTTAAAAAGAATTAATAAAATTCACTTTTCAAATGAAAGGATTTGTAGTATAATAAAATTTGTATAGTTGTATGTAAAAGTTCACTACCATAATATTACTTAAACAAGCAGAAAGGTGGATTGACTTATGGCAGGAGATTACAGCGTTTCACTAAAAAAGATAATTGATGAGTTATCTCTTAAATCTATATTTATGCCTTCTGAACCTGATAAAATTATGATTAGCAGCATTGATATTAACCGACCGGGTTTGCAGCTTACAGGATTTTTTGACTTTTTTGATAAAACCAGAATTCTTGTATTTGGAAACACTGAATTTTCATATCTTGCACGTTTCGGAGTTGAGCAGCAGCAGCATGTAATTGACTCAATATTCAAGTTTGGTCCTCCTGCTGTAATACTTTGCCGTAGCTATGAGCCAACTGATGTTATATTGCAATCCGCTTCTGAATATAATACACCGATTTTACAGACTTCTGACAGCACATCTTCCTTAACAGCGTCTTTGGTTACATTTCTGAATGCAGAGCTTGCTCCAAGAATCACACGTCACGGTGTATTGGTAGAAGTATATGGCGAAGGCTGTTTAATTATTGGAGACAGCGGTGTAGGTAAATCTGAAACTGCAATTGAGCTTACAAAACGTGGTCACAGACTTATTGCCGATGACGCAGTAGAAATTCGTAAAACTAACAATAAAACATTAATTGGGCAGTCACCGCAGAACATCAGACATTTTGTAGAGCTTCGCGGCGTAGGTATTATTAACGCCCGTAATCTTTTCGGTATGGGCTCAATCAAGCTTTCTGAAAAGATTGATATGGTTATTAAACTTGAATTGTGGGATAATAAAAAGGTTTACGATAGAATGGGACTTGAAAACGAATATATGGAAATTCTCGGAATAGATGTTCCTATGATGACGATTCCCGTAAAGCCCGGGCGTAACCTTTCAATCATTATTGAAGTTGCAGCTATGAATAACCGTCAAAAAAAGATGGGATATAATGCTGCTCAGGACTTGCTTACAAGTCTTGGAATGGAAATTGATGATAATATTGTTCAAAAAAAAGTTGTTGATAATTGGGATTAATTACATTACATATGGATAGGATAGTTTCTATGAGTAAATTTGATTCAGTATATAGCTTAGCAAAAATTCTAGGATGTATTGCAAAATATAATGAACCAATGAGCAACCACACCACCTTTAAAATAGGTGGTAATGCTGCTTTGTTTCTTAAGGTGGATAAGGCTTCTCAGCTTTCGGAAATAATAAAACATTGTAACTTAAACAGTTTAGATTATTTCATTCTTGGTAAGGGAAGTAATTTACTTGTTAATGATAATGGAGTGGATAAGGTTGTAATCAGCCTTACAGGGGATTTTAGGCACATTGAAAGACTGGATGATACAACCTTATATTGCGGTGCAGGTTGTTCTTTAGCAGGACTTTGCAGAGAAGCTGAAGAAAAATGCCTGTCCGGATTGGAATTTGCATGGGGAATACCCGGTTCAGTAGGCGGAGCTGTATTTATGAATGCAGGTGCCTATGGTGGTGAAATGAAAGATACGGTTTATTCTGTTAGCCATATTGACAATAAAGGCAGGCTTGGACAAATTAAGTCAAACGACCTTGACTTTTCGTATCGTCACAGCATTTATAAAGAAAATGGTTTCACTATTATCGGCGTTACGGTAAAATTGAAACTTGACAGCAAGAACCTTATACGTAATCGTATGGATGATTATATGCAGCGAAGAAAAGATAAACAGCCTTTAGAGTACCCCTCAGCAGGCTCAGTATTCAGACGTCCTGAGGGTAATTACGCAGGGACGTTAATTGAGAAATGCGGTCTTAAAGGAAAAACAATCGGAGGAGCACAGGTTTCCGTAAAACATGCCGGATTTATTGTTAATGTTGGGGGAGCAACTTGTAAAGACGTACAGAACTTAGTTAATTTTATACAAAAAACTGTTAAAGAAAAAACAGGATATTTTTTGGAAAGAGAGATTATTTTTCTTTAGTAGAAAATATAATTCAAAATAAAATATATACAGAGGATTTAAAAAGGTGATTTTATGGATTTTATAATTATAACCGGATTATCCGGTGCAGGTAAAACCGGTGCTCTCCATTCTTTGGAGGACATTGGATACTATTGTGTAGATAATCTGCCATCAGACCTTTTTAGAACCTTTTATAACCTTTGTGAAACTTCAACTGACCAAGCAATGAAAAAGGTTTCGGTGGTTATTGATGTACGCGGCGGCGACAATATGAAAAAACTATTAAGTGATATTCAGGACTTCAGAAAAGAAAAGAAGGAACTTCGTGTAGTATTCCTTAATGCCGGTTTTGATGTTCTTGTAACACGTTTTAAAGAAACAAGGCGACGTCATCCGCTTACATATTTAACAGCGGACAATTCAATTGAAGCTGCTTTAGCATTAGAATCGACTTATCTTGAGCCTTTTAAGAGACTTGCAGATTACGTAATTGATACAACCCATATTAACAACAAGCAGTTAAAGGAGCGTATTTCAACAATATTTCTTGATAATTTTCAAAAAAGTATTGTACTAACCTTCCTTTCTTTTGGTTTCAAATACGGAATACCGAATGACTGTGATTCAATTTTTGATGTTCGTTGCTTGCCAAATCCATTTTATATTTCTGAACTAAAAGAAAAAACAGGACTAGATAAAGAGGTCTATGACTATGTTTTTGATAGCGAAGAAACAAAAACTTTTATTAAAAATCTTATTGTGTATCTTGATTTTGCAATACCTTTGTACCTTAAAGAAGGCAAGGTTGAGTTTGTAGCAGGAATCGGCTGTACAGGCGGACAACATAGAAGTGTAGCAATAGCAAATTTATTAAGAGAATATTTTGCAAATAAAGGTTATAAAACAGTAATCAGCCACAGAGATATGAATAAAAATTTATAAATAATTTGTTAACTCAATAAGGAGTGAATAATGTCATTTTCTTCTGACGTAAAAAAAGAGCTGTGCAGTATTAGAAACAATGATTCTGCAAAGCTTTATTCGGAGTGTTACGGAATGTTGCTTTTTGCAAGACGTTTTACACTTCGCGAGATAATATTTAAAACTGAAAACTTCTACGTAGCATCTCGTTTTGAGAATCTCATAGTGGAAATGTTTCATCCAATAATTGAAAAAAAATCATCACAAAAAATCAAAAATTCTAATACTATGCTTTATAAAGTCAGCATAGTATCTCCTGATGATTGTAAAAATATTTATGAAAATTTTGGTCATACAAAACGTGATGTTAAGCTTATGATTAATAGGGCAAATATCGATAGTGAGAGCTCATATTCGTCATTTCTCAGAGGAGTTTTTCTGAGTTGCGGCTCTGTTAATGACCCAAATAAGGGATATAATCTTGAGTTCAGTGTTCAACATAGAACCTTAGCTGAAAACCTTATTTTACTTATAAATGAAATTGAAGTAATCAACCTTAGACCTAAGCTTGCTGAACGAAAAGGCGGATATGTAGTTTATATAAAAGATTATAATTCAATTTGTGATTTTCTTGGATATATAGGTGCAGGCAATTCTGTAATGCTTATGCTTGAAGCAACAGCTATGAAAGATATTCGTAATAAAATTAACAGAAAGAGAAATTCTGAAATTGCCAATATACATAAACTTGCTTCAGCTTCTGCAAAACAGATCAATGCAATTAAGAAAATCACTGAGAAAAAAGGCATGGAAAATCTGCCGGATGAACTTAAGCAACTTGCGTTATTAAGGCTCGAAAACCCTGAAATGTCCTTAAAAGAACTTGGAGAAAATCTCAATCCGCCTATTTCGCGCAGCGGTGTAAATCACAGATTAGACAGAATATTGAAAATTGCTCAGTCAATGCAGGAGGAAGTATGAGTGAAAAATTAACCTTTGAAAAAGCAAACGAAAAGCTTGAAAATCTTGTTGATAAAATGGAACACGGAGAGCTTTCTCTTGAAGAAAGTATGAAAACCTATGAAGAAGCTTTTAACCTTTTGTCCTATTGTTATAAACAGCTTGAAGTTTGCAAAGGACAAATAATTGATATTAATTCAAGACTTGAAGAAATTAGTAAAAACGAGGATATATTTAATGACTGACTTAACCGTTATAGAACAAGCTTTATACAGTTACTTGCCTGACGAACACCCTCTTATTAATAACCTTATTTTGTCAATGAAATACAGCCTGAAAGCCGGGGGAAAACGCATAAGACCAAAGCTTGTTTTGGAATTTTCAAAAGTATGTGGAGCCACTGTTGAGGCTGCTATGCCATTTGCTTGTGCTTTAGAAATGATACACACTTATTCATTAATACATGATGATTTGCCCTGTATGGATAATGACGATATGCGCAGAGGTAAGCCTTCAAACCATGTTGTATATGGTGAGGATATTGCTCTTCTTGCGGGAGATGCACTTCAATCCCTTGCTTTTGAAATTATGACAAAAGATGATACAGTGTCAAACTCAGGAGCAGAAATAGCTGTTAAGTGTGTAAACATACTTTCAAATTATTGTGGGGCAAAGGGAATGGTTGGCGGTCAGATAATCGACCTTGAACACGAAAACAAGAAGACACCTATTGATGTTATTACAGAAATGCACCATAGAAAAACAGGAGGGCTTATTAAAGCTGCTTGTGAAATAGGTTGTGTTTGCGGAAATGCAGATCAAGGAAAGATTCTAGCTGCTAGAAAATATGGTGAAAATATCGGACTTGCTTTTCAGATTATGGACGATATTCTTGATGAAACATCAACCGGAGAACAGTTGGGTAAGCCTGTTGGCAGCGATAAAGTTAACAACAAATCAACTTATGTTTCAATTCTTGGAATAGATAAATCCAGGGAACTTGTTGATGAATATACCAATTCGGCAATTAAGGCTTTAGAGGCTTTTGAAATAGATACAACAGAACTTAGTAAAATAGCAATAAAACTGTCAAAAAGAGTAAAATAAAGTGGGGTAAAGGATAATGGGAAACCAATATAAAATCCTTTCTGCAATTAAATCACCAAAAGATGTAAAAGCTTTAAATGATGCTGAAACAAAGGAGCTTTGCTCTGAAATCAGAGAAAAACTTATTGATGTAGTTTCTGTTAACGGCGGACATCTTGCGTCTAACCTTGGTATTGTTGAACTTACCGTAGCATTGCATAAGTCTTTTAATGTACCAAAGGACAGCATTGTCTGGGATGTAGGACATCAGGGTTATGTTCACAAAATGCTTACCGGAAGATATGATAAGATAGATACCATTCGGCAAAAAGGCGGTCTTTCTGGCTTTCCAAAGCGTAGTGAAAGTATTTATGATGTATTTAATGCAGGTCATTCAAGCACATCAATATCAGCAGCATATGGTATCGCTCGGGGAAAGCAACTTAAAAACGATAATTCCTATACAATAGCTGTAATAGGTGATGGTTCATTTACAGGTGGACTAGCCTATGAAGGACTTAACAACGCCGGAAGATATAAAAAGAATTTTATTGTTATTTTAAATGATAATAAAATGTCTATTTCTAATAACGTAGGTGCAATGGCAATGAATTTGACTCATATGCGAATAAAGCCGTCCTACATAAGAATTAAGAGAAGAACAGAAGTAATACTGTCACATATACCGATTTTTGGTAATTTATTTAAGAAAGTATTAAAAAGAAGTAAGTCTAAATTAAAAAACCTTATTTATAAAAATACATTATTTGACTTTTTAGGTTATACATATTTGGGCCCTATTGACGGTCATGATTTAGATGAGCTCGAAAGCGCAATGGAGGCTGCTAAACATTATAATGAGCCGGTTTTGATTCACGTCGTAACTAAGAAAGGCAAGGGCTATGAACCTGCGGAGAATCGTCCTAAGGAATTTCACGGCATTGGCAGGTTTGATATAGAAACAGGGGAACCTCTTTCCAGTAATAAGGGATTTTCTTATAAATTTGGTAAATACCTTTGTAAAATGGCTTCCAGCGATAAAAATGTTTGTGCTATTACAGCGGCAATGACCTTAGGCACCGGACTTTCAGATTTTTCTAAAAATTATAAAAACAGATTTTTTGATGTAGGGATTGCAGAAGAGCATGCAGTTACCTTTGCTTGTGGACTTGCAACCAAAGGAATCATTCCTTTCTTTGCAGTATATTCAACTTTTCTGCAAAGAGCCTATGACCAACTTATTCATGATGCAGCAATTCAGCATTTGCATATTGTCATATGTGTTGACAGAGCCGGAATTGTAGGTGATGACGGAGAAACTCATCAGGGCTTGTTCGATGTCATTATGCTTAATTCTATTCCCGGTGCTGAAATATATTCGCCTTGCTATTTCAGTGAATTAAAACACTCCCTGAAGGCAGCGGCATATATGTGTAACGGTCTTGTTGCTGTACGCTACCCAAGAGGAGGAGAACTTTATAAACCTAAAGATTTAGATAAAACAAGCATAAATTTTGATGTGTATGGTCAAGGAGATATTACCCTTATTACTTATGGCAGATTATTCTCATATGCCTGCAAAGCTAAGGAAACCCTTGCAAATGAGAATATCAATATAAAAATTATAAAGCTGTGCAAAATAAAACCTATTGACACAAATTCTGTTAAAGAAGCGGCAACAAGCAGCAAAGTTTTTTTCTTTGAAGAATCTCTTCTTGCCGGTGGTATTGGTGAATCTTTCGGCTATGAGCTAAAAAAACAAAGCTTTAACGGATTTTATAAAATTCAAGCAATTAAAGATACTTTTGTTCAGCATCAGACTGTTGAACAGGCGTTAGCGGAATATATGCTTGATGATAACGGAATGGTCAATATTATTAAGGAAAATATATGAAAAAAAGACTTGATATTTTAGTATATGAAAAAGGATTTACTGAAAGCAGAGAAAAAGCCAAAGCTATAATTATGGCAGGAGAAATCTATGTTAACAATCAGAAAGCCGATAAATGCGGACAGTCATACGATGAAAACGTAAATATTGAATTTCGAGGAAATGCTCCAAAATATGTAAGTCGTGGTGGATTAAAGCTTGAAAAAGCAATAAACTGTTTTGATTTAGATTTAAAAGACAAAATCACAATGGATATTGGAGCATCAACCGGCGGATTTACTGACTGTATGTTGCAAAATGGTGCAAAAAAGGTTTATACAATCGATGTAGGCTATGGACAGCTTGCCTGGAAACTTCGTACAGATGAACGTGTTGTAAACCTTGAAAGAACAAATATGCGTAACGTAACAGAAAAAATAATTCCTGATAAAATTGACTTTTTTTCTATTGATGTTAGTTTTATTTCATTAAAGCTTTTACTTCCCGTAGCACGCAAGCTGTTGTCAGATAACGCACAGGCTGTATGCCTTATTAAACCACAATTTGAAGCCGGCAGAGAAAAAGTTGGAAAAAAAGGAGTAGTAAGGGATTCTAATGTGCATATTGAGGTTGTAGCTACAATATATAATTTTTGCCTTGAAAACGGATATAGCGTGCTTAACCTTGATTTTTCTCCGATTAAAGGACCTGAGGGCAATATTGAATACCTTATACATTTACAGAAGTCTGATTCTCCTAAATCTTTTACAAAAATTTCTCCTGAAGACCTTGTTATAAAATCACACCGGGAGCTTGATAAATTAATTTAATTTTCTTATTTAACTGATAAAACAGGTGATATTATGAAAATTGCAATTCTTGTTAATTTATGCAAAATCAAAGCAATTGAATGTTCAAAAAAAATCTCAAACCTATTTAATTTAAAAGGTGCAGAGGTATTAATGCTTAAGGATTGTGAAAATTACTTTGAAAATTTTAATATTTCCTATTATGATTCCTTGGAAAAAATATTTGAAGTGTGCGATATTGCTGTAACGGTTGGCGGTGACGGCACTATTATTCATAATGCCAAATATGCTTCTAATGCAAATAAACCTCTAATTGGCGTAAATGTAGGACGTTTAGGTTTTGCAGCAGATGTAGATCCCGAGCATATTGATGACCTTGCAAATCTTTTAACAGGTAAATATAATATCCAGCAAAGGATGTTACTTGAAGTCGAGGTAATACACTCTAACGGTACTTCCGAAAACTTTATTGCAGTAAATGATGCAATTATTTCCAGGGGTCAGATGTCACGAATAATTGATTTAACAGTATTTCTTAATGATTCCAAAATCACTACCTACAGAGCAGACGGATTACTGTTTTCAACCCCTACAGGCTCTACAGCATATGCACTTTCAGCAGGGGGACCTGTTATATATCCTGAAATGGAGTGTATATTAATTACACCTGTTTGTCCACATTCATTAATATCACGACCCGTACTTTTAAACAGCGATGCAATTTTATCTGTAAAAGTTAAAGCACCCAAAAAAGCTTCAATAATTCTTACAGTAGATGGTGAAATTAATATTACACTAACAGATTCAGACGTTGTTAAAATAAAAAAATCGGTTAAAACTCTAAAGTTATTATCATTACAAAAACGAAATTTTTATCAACTTCTTAATGAAAAATTAAAGGAAAGAGAAAGCTAATGAAATCAAGACGACAGGCTCGTATAATTGAACTTATAAATGAATATCCGATTGAAACACAGGATGAGCTAATACAAAAGCTTAGAAATATTGGATTTAATGTAACTCAAGCAACTGTTTCCAGAGATATTAAGGAACTAAGACTTTTAAAATCCTTATCACCTGACGGAAAATACCGCTATACATCTGTTTCAAAGGATTCAATTGATGTAAAAAATAATGTTCAGGGCTTTTTTAAAAGTTCTGTAGTATCAATTAAATCATCGCAAAATATAATTGTAATAAAAACTCTTTCAGGTATGGCTCAGGCTGTATGTGCATCTTTTGATAATGCGGGATACAGGACTGTGCTGGGCACAATAGCAGGTGACGATACAATTTTTATAGTATGTACTGACAATGATTCAACACAAAATCTTATGTTGGATTTAAATAAATATTTATAAATATAATACTTATCAAGGATACGACTATGCTAACTTCACTCTATATTGAAAATATCGCAGTAATTGAAAAAACAAATATAGACTTATATCCGGGTCTTAATATCCTTACCGGTGAGACCGGTGCAGGTAAAAGTATAGTAATTGATGCTATAAATGCAATTATCGGTCAGCGCACAAGTAAGGAAATTATACGAACAGGTTCAGACTCTGCGTCTGTTTATGCAACATTTACAGATATAAATCAAACCGTTGTTAATAAGCTTGAGAAAAACGGCTATTCTCTTGATGATGGTGAACTGGTAATAAGCAGAAGCATTACTGTTTCAGGTAAAAATAACTGTCGTATTAACGGCAAGCCTTGTAATGTATCATTTTTGCGTGAGCTTGGACTTAATCTAATCAATATTCACGGTCAGCACGAAAGCTATGAGTTGTTTTCACCAGATACACATATAAATTACATAGACAATCTTGCTGATGATATAGGTCTTATTTCTCAGTATAAATCTGCTTATTCAAACTATAAAAAGCTTAAAAAGGAGCTTAAAGATTTTGAATCCGATTATGAAAAGAGAGAGCAGAGAATTGATATCCTTACCTATCAGGTTAACGAGATTGATGAAGCAGATATTCAAATTGGCGAGAAAGAATCTTTAGAAGAAGAACGCGGAATATTGATGAATTTTGAAAAAACTGCATTAGCTCTTCATAAATCAAAAGCATTAATTGAGGGCAGTGACACTAATGGAGCAATTGATATAATAGATGATGCAGCTGCATCGATGAAAAAGGCTTCAATGCTTAATCCTGAGTTTGAAAATCTTTCTACAAGACTTACAGATTTATATTATGAGCTTCAGGATATTAATAATGAAATTTCTAATGTGATAGATGAAAGTGAAGCTAATCCCTTTAGACTTAATGAAATTGAAGAAAGACTTGATTTATTAAATAAGCTGTCAAGAAAATACGGAAGTACTGAGGAAGAAATTATTTCATTTCTTGAAAATGCCAGAACAGAACTTGAAACATTACTAAGATATGATCATAATCACGAAGAGCTTATTAAAACATATAGTAAAGCAAAAGCAGAAACTCAGGCTTTGGCAGATAAATTATCAGAAATAAGAAGTATAACAGCAAGAAACTTTGAAAAGAAAGTAAAAGCTGAAATGGTATTTCTTAATATGCCTGATGTGGAGCTTATTGTTTCACAAGGAACTGTCGAATTAGGGGATAATGGTCAAGATGATATTGAACTGTTAATCTCAGTAAATCCCGGTGAAGAGCCAAAACCTGTGTCAAAAATTGCATCAGGTGGCGAATTGTCCAGAATGATGCTTGCTATTAAAACCGTTCTTGCAGATAGTGATATAATAGACACCTTGATTTTTGATGAAGTTGATACCGGTATTTCAGGTTCGGCATCACAAAAAGTTGGACTGAAGCTGAAAGAAGTGTCAAAATCAAGACAGGTAATATGCGTAACGCACCAGCCTCAAATTGCCGCACTGGCTGATAGTCATTACCTAATATCAAAGAATATACAGAACGGCAGAACATTTACTAATATTAAACTACTTGATTATAATGAAAGAATACATGAACTTGCACGAATTATAGATGGCGTAAATATAACAGAAACAGCTTTGGCTCACGCCGAAAAACTCATTAATTATAACGGAGAATAATTATGAAACAATGGTCAATTGCAAAACTGAATAAAGAAAGAGCAAGCACCATTGCAAACGATTATAAATTACCGCCTATTATTGCCACATTGCTTGATATAAGAAATATTGTAACCGAGGAAGATATTAATAATTTTTTGTATAACGAAACTGATATTGACAATCCTTTTGAAATGAAGGATATGTATAAAGCTGTTCAGCGAATTAAAAAAGCAATTGAATTTGGTGAAAAAATTTGCGTGTATGGAGATTATGATGCAGACGGAGTCACTTCTACTGCACTGTTGTTTTCTTACTTAGACACCATAGGTGCTGATGTTATTTACTATATACCCAGCAGGGATAATGAAGGATATGGTATGAATATTGGTGCCATAGATTACCTAAAAAGCGAAGAAACAAGACTTATAATAACTGTAGATAATGGAATATCTGCAGTGGATGAAATTGCTTACGCAAGTTCTTTAGGCATTGATACAGTAGTAACTGACCATCATATGCCCTCTGATTTTATACCTGATGCTGTGGCAGTGGTTGATGCTCATCAGGAGGGATGCCACAGTAAATTTAAAATGTTGTCCGGAGTAGGAGTTGTATTTAAACTTGTAATGGCTCTTGAGGGTGAGTACTGTGACTTAGACGTACTTTTAGATAATTATGCTGATTTGGTATCAATTGGTACAATAGGTGATATTGTACCTTTAGTTTCAGAAAACAGAGTTTTTGTTAAGCGTGGCATACAGAGTATCGCTAATGCAGACAGACTTGGAATATCAGCAATTGTAAAAGAATCAGGACTTGCAAATAAAGAGATTACTGCAGGCAGTATTTCATTTACATTAGTACCCAGAATTAATGCAGTTGGAAGACTTGGAATGTCACGGAAATCTGTATCATTACTTTTGACAGAAGATCAGGATTATGCAGGAGAAATGGCTCAAAAACTGGGAGAAGATAATTCTGAAAGACAGAAAATTGAAAAAGAAATTTTACAGAAAATCAATATGCTTATTGCAGAAAATCCGACAGTTGTACAGGATAGAATAATTATTATTGACGGAGAAGACTGGCATCAGGGAGTCATCGGAATAGTCAGTTCCAAAATAAAAGATATATATGGTAAGCCTTGTATTGTAATTTCAAAAATCGGAGAAGTATGTAAAGGTTCGGGAAGAAGTGTTGAGGGCTTTGATTTATGGGAAGCTGTAAATTCCTGTAGCAATTTGCTTGTTCAATATGGCGGACATCCTATGGCTGTAGGTCTCGGAATTCTTCCCGAAAATATAGATGAATTTAGAAAAACTATAAATAATTTTGCTGAAAGCAAGGGTGTTATGCCTTTTGATAAGTTGAATATTGACTGCAAGCTTAATCCTGCATATATTGACGTTGAACTAGCAAAACAACTAAAATATTTACAGCCCTTCGGTGCAGGAAATACAACTCCTGTATTTCAGCTTGCTAATTTACATATAATTAATATAACGCCTTTGTCAAATGATAAGCACCTAAAGTTACAGCTTGCAAGTAGTAATTCTCATATAAACGCTATGAAGTTTTTTTGTTCGTCAACGGAATTTCCTTATGCAATTGGAGATTGTGTTGATTTAGCTGTAACACTAGATGTTAGTGTTTATAAAAACACAGAATATCTTTCTGTTATTATAAAAGATATTAAATTCTCAAATATAGATAATACAGATTATTTAAAGAGTTTACGTTTATTTGAAGGTTTTTGTAAAGGGGAGGTTTTATCTAAAGATGAACTTTTAACTTTAATTCCAACAAGAGAGGATTTTGCACTGGTTTATAGATATTTAAAGCAAAATTTTGCAACACATTATACTATTGAGGTATTAGCACATCGATTGAATGATAAATTAACCTATGGTAAAATTAAGGTTATATTTGAAGCAATGAATGAGCTTAGCCTTATTGCAATTTATGAGGATATGAAAAGATTTGAATTTAAACTATTGCAGGTCAGCGGTAAGGTGGATTTAGAAAGCTCAGCAATAATCAGGCAATTAAAGAAGGTGTATCATAATGGGTAAATTTAGTAATATAGCTCATTATCAAGATTTTTCAGAGCTGATAAGAATAATCAAACAATCTAATAATAATTACGACCTTAAAAAAATTAATAAGGCTTATGAGCTTGCAGATAATTCTCACGGTGATCAAAAGAGGCTTTCAGGGGTGCCTTATATATTACATCCAACCTCTGTTGCCTGTATTGTAGCTCAATTTGGCATGGATTCTGAGTGCATAATTGCTGCTCTTCTGCATGATGTTGTCGAAGATACTGATATAACACTTGATTATATTCGCAAGGAATTTGGAAAAGATGTAGCCAATATTGTGGACGGCGTAACAAAGATTTCCAAAATTAACCTATATTCAAGAGAAGAACAACAGGCTGAAAATGTACGTAAAATGCTTATCGCAATGTCTAATGATATTCGTGTCATAATAGTTAAACTTGCAGACAGACTTCATAATATGCGTACAATTGAGTGTATGCCTGAACAAAAGCGAAGGGACAAATCGCGTGAAAATATGGAAGTATTTGCACCTATTGCACACCGCTTAGGTATGAAGGCAGTTAAGGAAGAGCTTGAGGATTTATCCTTAAGATATCTTGATCCGATTGGATACAGTGAGATTGAGAATGCTATATTAGTGCAGGAAAATGAACGTGAAAAGTTTATTGAACATAAGAAAAAGGAAATTCAAAAAGCTGCTAAAGCTAAAGCCGGTAAAGCGTCAATATTTGGCAGAGTAAAAAGCATAAACAGCATTTATCGCAAAACTTATATGCAGGGCAAGACAATTGATCAAATATATGATGTTTTTGCTTTGCGTATAATTGTAGATACAGTTCAGGAATGCTATAATTATCTTGGTGTTATCCACGATTTATATAATCCTATTCCCAATCGTTTTAAAGACTATATTTCCACACCAAAGCCTAATATGTATCAGTCGCTTCATACAACTGTAATTGATAATGACGGTATTCCATTTGAAGTTCAGATACGTACTTGGGAAATGCATAATCTTGCTGAAAACGGAATTGCTGCTCATTGGAAGTACAAGTTAGGATTTACAAGAATTGTAAATAATAAAAAAGCTAAAATGCTTGATGAGAATATTAATAAAATCAAGGATATTCTTCAAGCTCAGATTGATTCAGATGACTCAACTGATATTATCGGAAATATCAGAAACGACTTTGATTCCAATGAAGTATATGTTTTTTCTCCAAAAGGCGATGTGTTTAGTCTGCCAAACGGCTCAACTGTAATAGATCTTGCATATATTATCCATACAGAAGTAGGACATCATATGGTTGGTGCTAAGATAGACGGCAAAATTGTGCCTATTAGTTATAAATTAAAGACCGGTGAAATTTGTGAAATTTTAACCCAAAAGGATTCTCATCCAAGGCGCGACTGGCTTGATATATGTAAAACCTCATCTGCACGTTCAAAAATTCGTCAATGGTTTAAAAAGGAAAAACGTGATGATAATATAATTGAGGGTAAAATGATGCTCGAGCGTGAGCTAAAGCGCAGCAATATTTCTTTAGCAGATGAACAGCTTGAGAAGCTTTTACAGTTTATGCTTAAGAAAAATAAGTTTAATACTGTTGAAGATTTTTATGCTTCCATAGGTTATGGTGGTATTCAGCTTTGGAAGATAATGCCTAGAATTAAGGAAGAATACAATAAAAAATATAATAATACTGAAACACCTTTATTAAGACAAATTGCTCCTGCTAAACGTAAACGAGCAGCTTCAGGTGTTGTTGTCGAAAATATGGAAGATTGTCTTGTGAAATTTTCCCAATGCTGTAATCCTTTGCCCGGCGACTCTATAATAGGGTATATAACAAGAGGATACGGTGTTTCTATCCATAAGCGTGATTGCTTTAATATTCCTAAGGATTTATCTAAAGCAGAAGAACCTGAGCGTTATGTAAATGTTTTTTGGGAAACTGACATTAATGAAAGCTTCAAAGCGACACTTGAAATTATTTCAAATGACAGAACGGGACTTTTGGCTGACGTTACCATTGCTTTGTCATCAATGAGAATTTTTATTCATACTTTAAATTCACGGGA
This sequence comes from uncultured Ruminococcus sp., assembly GCA_964427365.1. Classification (GTDB taxonomy): domain Bacteria; phylum Bacillota; class Clostridia; order Oscillospirales; family Acutalibacteraceae; genus Ruminococcoides. The sequence goes on from CAYRTG010000020.1 coordinate 14,840, forward strand.
AATAAGCAATGGTCAGGCGGTAGTAACTGCAACAATTGACATTAACAATAAAGAACATCTTGATTTTGTAATAAATAGATTGCGTAGTATCAAGGGTGTTATTTCAATAAGCAGGTTTTAAAATATGAGAGTAGTGTTACAGCGTGTAAGTAGCTGCAAAGTAGAAATTGACAACAAAATATATAATGAAATAGTTAATGGATTTCTTATTTTACTGGGTGTTAAAAACGGTGATGTTAAGGAAGATGCTGTTAAACTTGCAAAAAAAATATCAGGTCTTAGAATATTTACTGATGAAAATGACAAAATGAATCTTTCATTAGCTGATACAAATGGATCTGCTTTAGTAGTTTCAAACTTTACACTATATGCAGATTGTTCTCACGGAAGAAGGCCGTCATTTATCAAAGCTGCAAGACCGGAAATTTCAAAACCTCTTTATAAGATTTTTTGTGAAGAACTGAAAAAAAACGGTGTTGAAAATGTAAAGACAGGGGAGTTCGGTGCAGATATGAAAGTATCACTTTTGAATGACGGACCTGTAACATTAGTTATTGACTCGGAGGATTTAAAATGATTGATATTAAAATTTTTAATGTAACAATGATTTTAACGAATTGTTACCTGCTGACGGATAAAGATACTTTAGAAATGGCGGTAGTAGATCCGGGTGATAGGAATGATAAACTTTTAAATTGTATAGATAATAAAGGTAAAAAGTTGAAATATGTCATTTTAACTCATGGACATTTCGACCATATTGGTTATGCAAAACAGATGGCAGATATGTATGGCGCAAAGATAATATGTGGAAGAAAAGCTGATAAATATTTGTCAGATATTACTCTTAATCTCTCTTTCAGACACGATGAAGTACCGGATGTTCCCCCTTTTAAAGCCGATATTCTTCTTGATGACGGCGACACTTTTAATTTAGGCAATACTAAAATCAGGTTTATGTCTACACCGGGACATACTGACGGTTGTGGCTGTTATATTTTTGACAATGTTATTGTTTCAGGTGATACATTATTTTGCGAAACATATGGCAGGACTGATTTTGAAACAAGCTCTTTTACAGATATGATGAGGTCAATGAAAAAACTAAAAGATCTTAAGGGAGACTATACTGTGCTTCCCGGACATGGTATTACAACAACCCTTGAGCATGAAAGAAAATACAATCCATTAATGTGCAGAGTATAATATGAATCTATATATAAAAAATCATAACTTCCGCTATGAACTTGAAAACCTGGCTCGTCTGTTTTTTCCTAATGAAAAGATAGTGGTTATTAAGGACAATGAAAATAATTCCGTTGAACTTTTAAATAAAAAAGCTGATTCATCAGAGTCATATATTTTTACAGAGATTAGCGAAAACATTGTTGTTAAAGTAAAGTTGGGAGAATTTCAAAAAGAAAGCACAGCTTTGCTTTTCGATGATGAGGAAAATGAGCGAATGATGTGTGAGCTTTTATATAAAATTCTTTGTGAGTTAACTTCTATATTTCCTCCATGGGGAATGATTACAGGAGTCAGACCTGTAAAACTTTACAGAAAGCTTAAGGAAGCAAATGGGGAAGAAAGCGCAGATAAGTACTTCCTTAATAAGCTTTTTGTTTGTCCTGAAAAGTTGAATCTTGTAAAAATTACTGAAATAAATGAAAAGAAAATACTTGACTTATCAACTGATAAATCCTTTAGTCTTTATATTGCCATACCTTTTTGCCCAACAAGATGTTTTTACTGTTCCTTTGTACAGTCATCTGTCGAAAAATCAAAGCATCTTGTAGAACCTTACGTTAATCTTTTGTGCGAAGAAATCAAACAAACTGCAAAGATTGCCAATGATTTAAAGCTTAAACTTGAAACAGTATATTTGGGTGGCGGTACTCCAACAACGTTAAATTCCAGTCAGTTAAATAGGGTTTTATCTACAGTAAATCAGTACTTTGATACAACTTCAATAAAAGAGTTTACTGTTGAGGCAGGAAGACCGGACACGATTACTAAGGAGAAACTAAATACTATTTTAGAAAACAAGGTTAATAGAATTTCCATAAATCCGCAAACTCTTAACGATGATGTTCTTAAAAAAATCGGAAGACGCCATACTGCCCGGGAAACTATTGATGCCTATAATCTTGCAAAGTGTTTAGGTTTTAATAATATCAATATGGATTTAATTGCAGGGCTTCCAACAGATACATATGAACATTTTGTTCAAACCCTAGACAATGTTTGTTTGCTTAATCCTGAATGTATCACAATACATACCTTGTCAATGAAAAGAAACTCAACTTTAACAAAAGACGGCTCAATTATTAATAAAAATCAGGCTGTTGAAACAGCTAAAATGCTTCAATATGCCAACACTAAATTATCCGATAATAAATATCATCCTTATTATCTCTATCGACAGAGTCGAATGGTTGGTAATCTTGAAAACACTGGATGGTCAAAAATTAATAAGGAAAGCTTGTATAATGTTTACATTATGGATGAAACTCACACTATACTTGGCTGTGGAGCAGGAGCTGTAACTAAACTTAAATCTCCAAAGTTTGACTATCTCAAGCGTATATTTAATTTTAAATATCCATATGAATATATTGACAGATATGAGGAAATAATCAGTCGTAAGTTTGATATATATATTTTTTATCAAAAATACCTTTAATTATTGATTAGTTAATTTAAAGGTGATATAATACAATAATAACAATAAGAAAGGATACTTATATTATGGGACTATTCGATGATGTTGTAGTAAATGCAAAATCAGCTGCAAATGCAGTTTCAAAGAAAGCCGGAGAGCTGTATGATGTTTCAAAGCTTAAGCTTTCAGCGGCTAATTTAAGAGGAGAGTTAAACAGGGAGTACAAAACATTCGGTGAAGCAGTATATAATAATGCCCCAGAGGCTGATCTTGAAGAATACAAGAATAAAATTAAAGAGCTTAGAGAAAGCCTTAAGGAAGTCACTGAGTTGCTAAATACCACAAAGAATCAGGGTACTTGTCCTGAATGTGGAGCAAGCGTTATTAAAGGAGCTCAGTTCTGTCATTCCTGTGGTGCGACATTAATTACAGATGCTTCGTTCTGTAAAAAATGTGGTGCCGAATTATTTGACGATTCAAAATTTTGCATAAATTGCGGAGCGCCTGTAGGAGAAGATAAAGCTGATAAATCAGCAAATTAGTAAATAATATAATTCCTTAATCAGGTGATGAATTTGTCAAAAAAATATAACGCAATTGAAAACGCTCGAGCCAATGCCTCACAAACATTTCTTAAAGGTGCAGCCATACTTACGCTAAGTATGGTTATTGTAAAAATTTGCGGTTTCATTGATAAAATTCTAATAAGTAACCTGTTTGCTATGTTTGGAGATAACTATGCTGCTATTGGTACAGGTTTATATAATAATGCTTATGAAATATACATTCCGTTGTTTACAATAGCAACAGCAGGATTTCCCATTGCAGTTTCACGTTTAATTTCCGAAAGTATTGCCGAAAAGAGATATAATGACGTAAAGCAGATTCATAAGGTATCTATACCTTTTTTTATAATCATGGGTACCGTGTGCTTTCTTATTATGTTTTGCAGCAGCTTCTTTTATATTAATATAATAAAATCTCCATACTCACTTTATGCAATGCTGATGCTTTCTCCGACAATTTTATTTGGTTGTTTGGTTTCAATTTACAGAGGTTATTTTGAAGGTCAGCGCAATATGTTCCCAACGGCTATTTCTGAAATAATTGAAGCGGGTTCCAAGTTGATTTTTGGTCTTGCACTTGCTTACATTATTATGAAATTCGGTGGAGATTCATACAAAACAACAGGCACAGTATTTGGCTTAACATTTTCAGGATCGAACGCGGAACTTGATGCGATGTACACTATTCTTTCATTTTCCGTTGCCGGAGCAATTTCTGGAATTCTTATAGGCAGTATTGCGTCTTTTGTATTTCTTTTGTTAAGATATAAAATCGGCGGAGATGGCATTCCTAAGGAATATTATGAAAATTCTATTGACGCAAGAACAAAGAAGGAAACTTTTAAAAGAATGTTCAAGACAGCAATTCCAATTGGATTAACTGCACTTATAATGAATATAGGCACTTTAGCTGACTCAGTCATTATTCAGAATGTTCTTCATAATATGGCAATTTCTAATGGAACACAGCTTGTAAACCAATATAAGGCCATGGGTGTTGATTTATCTGACCATTTAAATTCTAACCCTGACAAAATTACAATACATACAGCTTTGTGGGGCTGCTATGGTGCTGCATTACCATTAATGCAGCTTGTTACAGCTGTAACCCAGGTATTTGGCACATCAGCAATGCCTAATGTTGCAAGTGCATGGACTAAAGGTAACAAAAATGAACTTAAGACATCTATTGAAACTGTCCTTAGAATTACAATGCTGTTTACTTTGCCGGCCGGCTTAGGACTTGCAGTTCTTGCCTATCCTATAATGGATATAGTATATGCAAGTGAAATGCAAGCAATAATTGGTGCAAAAGTATTGCGTGTAATGGGATTTACTGCTATTGTAATTGCAATAGTAACTCCCCTTTGCAGTATGTTACAGGGAATAGGCAGAGTCGATTTGCCGTTGAAAATCTACACAGCAGGAATTATTCTGAAAGTTGCAACTACTTGGATGTTTGTAAGTGTAGTCCCAATTAATATTCAGGGTGGTTCTGCAGGCTCACTTATTGCATACTCATTTATGCTTGTAGTTGCTATGTATTTATTAGTAAAAAATTCCAAAATTATGCCGGACTTTGTTTCTACAATAGTTAAACCATTAATATCGGCAATTCTATGTGCAGCCGCTGCATACTTCTCGTATATGCTCTTTAAATTGGTTATGCCTATGATTATAGCAACATTGCTGGCAGTGTTAGTAGCTACTGTCATATATATTACATTTTTGTTACTTTTCAGAACTTTCAAGGGTTTTGAGCTTGAAATGTTGCCAAAAGGTAAAAAAATTGTAACTTTACTTGAAAAATACAACTTAATAAGATAATATATATATATTGTTTATAAATTAGATATTTTGGTGGTGCAGATATTTTGAGTTTCACTAAAAAAGAAAAGTATGATTTCAGAGATTTAGTTGAGATTATGAAATATTTACGTACTCCTGATGGCTGTCCTTGGGACAGAGTTCAAACACACGAATCAATAAGAAGCAATCTTATTGAAGAAACCTATGAGGTAATTGAAGCAATTGATAATAAAGATAATAAGCTAATGCAGGAAGAACTTGGTGATTTACTTTTACAGGTTATTTTTCATGCAGAGCTTGCTGAGGAAGATAAAGCTTTTAATATTGATGATGTCATAAATGATATATGTCAAAAGCTTGTTATAAGACATCCTCATGTATTTGGTGACATTAAGGCTGATAATAGCGAGATGGCTTTGAAAAACTGGGACGATGTAAAAATGGCAACTAAATCTCAGAAGAAGCAATCGCAGGCTATGGATAGTGTTTCAAAAGCATTACCGTCTTTAATGCGTGCTACAAAGATTCAGCAGAAAGCTGCTAAAATCGGCTTCAATTGGCCTGATATTATGGGTGCGTTAAAAGAAGTATCTGAAGTAACTCAAAAATTAAAAGAGGCTATTTATAATAATGATAGCAAAAATCAAGCCGAGGAACTCGGCAATCTGTTGTTTTCTATAGTAAACGTTGCAAGATTTTTAAAGATTGACAGCGAACAGTCTTTATACAATGCTTGTGATAAGTTTACCGAAAGGTTCAGACTTGTGGAAGACTTTGCTTCACAACGAAACATTGATATGAAAACAGCATCATTATCAGTACTCTATTCCCTTTGGGATGAAGTTAAAAAATAAACAATGGAGGAATAAAAATTATGAAAAAGTCAGAACTTATTACTGCAATCGCTGAAAAAAGCGGTATTTCAAAGAAAGATGCTGAGAAGGCTCTTTCTGCAACTATTGAAGTAATCATCAACGCTGTAAAGGCTGATGATAAGGTTCAACTTGTAGGTTTTGGTACATTTGAGCAGCGTCAGAGAAATGCTCGCACAGGTATTAATCCAAGAACAGGCGAAAACATTAAAATTGCTGCTTCTAAGGTTCCTGCTTTTAAGGCAGGTAAAGCTTTCAAGGATGCAATCAATAACAACTAGTGTTTTTGGAAGAGGCCGACGTAAGTCGGCTTCTTCTATTTTCAGGAGGTTAAATATGCGACTTGATAAGTATTTAAAGGTTTCAAGACTGATAAAAAGAAGAACTGTAGCAAATGATGCTTGTGACGCAGGTAAAATTTTCGTTAATGGAAAAGTTGCTCGTGCATCATATAACGTTAAAGTCGGAGATATAATAGAAATAACGATGGGTGCAAGAATTGTAAAAATAAAAGTAACTAAAGCTATAGAATACGCAACAAAGGAAAATGCATCTTCAATGTATGAGTCAGCAACATAATATTTAACTTTTCTCCATATAATTTTATAAATAATATATGGAGGATTTATTATGCAGGAAATAAAGGCGAAACCTCATAACCTGATATTAGATAACAGAAAAAAGCTTAGCATAAGCGGAGTAAATGACGTATCATGCTTTAATGAAGAAACTGTTAGTCTTACAACTGAAATGGGTGGGTTGGTTGTAAGAGGTACTGATTTACATATTAGTAAGCTTAATTTAGAAACAGGAGAAGTAGAGGTTGAAGGTACAATTAATTCATTACAATATATTCAAATCAGACAAAATAAGTCATTTATGCAAAGGATATTTAAATAATGGATTTTTCGTTACTTCAATTACTTGTTGGATTTTTGCTTTCGTTGCCATTAGGTTTTTCTTTAGGAATAGTATATGAGCCTTTAAGACTATTTCATAAATTGGGCTTTAACAAAAATACACATTTTTTAGTTACTGATACGTTTTTCATGTGTGTTTGTGGATTTGTTACCTATTTTTATAGTTTAACTTTCCTTGATGGTAGTGTAAGAGCCTTTATAATTATAGGAGAAATATTAGGATTTTTTATATATTTCAAATTAATTACACCGATAACTAACAAAATATATGAGCCTTTTCAAAAAATTTGTAAAAAAATATTTAGAAACCTATTGAAAAAAGGTAGAACTTTAATGTATAATATTATAGACTTAATGAAAGTAATTCTATATAAAGTATTACATTTTTTAAAAAATTTGATTAATAGGATTAAGATAAATGAAAAGAAAAAAAGAAAACATCTCTCAGAAAGAAAAAGCGGAGAGAAACATAGAAGAAATAAAACCAAAAAGAAAAAAGCATAGAAAAAAGTATCTACTTTTATATGTAGCTGTATTTGGATTTGCGGTTTATGCAGCATTTACCATAATAAACCAAAATATAGAAATTAGTAATAAACAATCTCAGCTTGAGAAACTTCAAAAGCAAATTGAAGTTATTGAGATTCAGAATGATTACTATGATGATGTTAAAAATTATACGGGAAAAGACCTTGACGAGTACATTGAAAACATTGCCCGTGAAGATTTAGATTATATTAAAAATGGTGAGCGTGTATTTATAAACGTTTCAGGAGACTAGAAAAAGAGGATACAGATGGGAATTGAAGTTGGAGAGATTTATGAGGGCAAAGTTTCAGGAGTTACAAAGTTTGGTGCTTTTGTGGATTTACCGGAGGGAAAAACCGGTATGGTACATATTTCTGAAGTTGCGCATACTTTTGTAAGTGAAATTAAAGATTTTATTAAGGTAGGGCAGATTGTTAAAGTTAAGGTTCTTCCGTCAGATAACGGTAAAATTGCTCTTTCAATAAAACAAGCTATGCCTAAAGAAAATAATAAGCCTGTTCGACATGCTCATCAAAGCATAGCAAAATCACCTGCTCCACCGGTTACCGGTCCCGGAGATTTTGTATGGCAAAGCTCACAAAAATCCAGCTTCGGATCTTTTGAAGATATGATGTCAAAGTTTAAACAAACCAGCGAAGACAAAATGTCAGATTTAAAAAGATCAAGCGGTGAGTCCCGTGGTTATAGCAGACGTGGTAATGGCTCAAGAAGATAAATATTTCTAGGTATCGGTATTCCGATACCTATTGTTTTGTGGAGTTATGTATGGACAAACTTACTTTTGTTGCGCCTTGTCTTTTAGGACTTGAAGGTATTTGCGCTAATGAATTAAAGTACAACGGTATTGAAAGTGCTAAAGCGGAAAATGGCAGAGTTATTTTTACCGGAGATTATTACACTTTAGCCAAAGCCAATATTATATCAAGATATGCTCAAAGAATACTGATTTTACTTGGTGAGTTTACTGCTAAAACCTTTGAAGATTTGTATCAGGGAATTAAAAATATTAATTGGGAAGACTTCGTTGGTAAAACTGATGCTTTTCCTGTAAAAGGAAAAAGTTTAAATTCTGCTTTAAGGTCAATACCTGATTGCCAAAAAATTATAAAAAAAGCCACAGTTGACCGCTTATCATCTGTATATATGCTACCTTGGTTTGAGGAAACAGGACCAACACATCAAATCCGTTTTTTAATAATGAACGATATAGTTAGCGTTATGCTTGATACATCGGGTGAAAGTCTCAATAAAAGAGGTTACCGTAAATTCGCCAATGAAGCTCCGATTAAGGAAACTTTGGCTGCCGGAATGGTCGATTTAGCAAGAGTACGCCCAAACCATTTTGTAGTTGATCCAATGTGCGGCAGCGGAACAATTTTAATTGAAGCAGCATTAAAAGCTATGAAAATTGCTCCCGGTATTAACAGGAGCTTTGCAGCAGAAAAGTGGACTCAGATACCTTCTAATATTTGGGAAAAAACCAGAACTGATGTGAAATTGCTGGAGAATAGAGATTGTAAATTTAAAGCAATTGGTTATGATATTGATGATGACGCAATAGAAATTGCTAAGTCAAATGCTGAAAAAGCCGGCGTTTCTCACAGAATTAGATTTCTTAATAGAGGCATTAAAGATTTTCAATTTGATTCTGAATATGAAACAGTAATTACGAATCCTCCTTACGGCGAGCGGCTTCTTGACATTGATGAAGCTGAAAAGTTATATAAAATAATGGGGCAGAAGTTTAAGCGGCAAAAAGGTAAAAGTTATACAATCATATGTCCTGACGATGATTTTGAAAATATTTTTGGCAGAAAAGCTGATAAAAGAAGAAAACTGTATAACGGTATGTTAAAATGTCAGGTTTATATGTATTATAAATAAAAGAATAATAATATGGACAAAAGTGTTTTTAAAATAGTCTTTCCTTTAAAGGATCGTAAAGGATTGGTAAAATTTTGTCAATATCCTATTGTTTTTAACAGCAACTTGTATTATAATATTACTATATTTTACTGTGTGGAGGTAAAATTATGGCTAAAAACAAAATTGCAGTATTAACCAGTGGCGGGGACGCACCGGGTATGAATGCTGTTGTACGTGCAGTAGTTCGTTCAGGTATTTCAAAAGGAATGGACGTTTACGGTGTATATCGAGGTTATAACGGTTTATTAAACGGAGATGTAGAACAAATGAATCTGCGTTCTGTTTCGGATATTATCGGTAACGGCGGAACAATGCTTTACACTGCACGAAGTGATGAGTTCCGTACATTAGAAGGTCAGCTTAAAGCTGCAAAGCATTGCCGCGAGCTCGGTATTACCGGAGTAGTAGTAATCGGTGGTGACGGATCTTTTGCAGGAGCAAGAGCATTAACAAATGCAGGCGTTAATTGTATCGGAGTTCCGGGCACTATTGATAATGACATTGCTTGCACAGAATATACAGTTGGCTTTGATACTGCTATGAACACAGCAATTAATATGATTGATAAAATCCGCGATACTGCACAATCTCACGACAGATGTTCCATTGTTGAAGTTATGGGGCGCAGATGTGGTGATATTGCATTGCAGGTCGGTATTGCTTGTGGTGCAACAGCAATTCTTGTCCCTGAAATTGAGTACGACATTGAACGTGATGTTATTTCCAGAATTGTTGAAACTCAAAAAACTGGAAAAAAACACTTTATTATTGTAGTTGCCGAAGGTGTAGGTGGCGTATCCGATTTAGCTAAATATGTAGAAAAACGACTGGGAATTGAAGCTCGTGCTACTATTCTCGGACATGTACAGCGCGGTGGTTCACCGACACTTCGTGATAGAGTTGTTGCTTCTTTAATGGGACATAAGGCTGTTGATTTACTTGCTGAAGGAAAAGGAAACAGAGTTGTTGCAATGCAGGATGGGCGAATTGTTGATTTTGATATTACAGAAGCTCTTGATATGCCAAGAGTATTTGACACTCACTTATATGAAATAGCAAAGGTAATTTCAATTTAATCAAAACAACCAAATGTGGCACAATATCTGCAAATATGTTGTGCCATATTTTTAAAAAAGCAGGGTTGAAACATGGAAAACAATTATAAAAATTTATTGATATTCGGTGTAGCTCTTGAAGGATATGATGTTCTTGATTTTACTACTGATTTTTTAGCCGGTGTTCGTTCCAATTATTTTAACAGCAATTTAGAAATTCAGGCTAACAGAGTTGTACAGTATGTTGACAATGATGAATTTTCAATTGTATATAGTTTAATAAAAGATAAACAACTTAGCTACAAATCATATAAAAACGGTGAGTTATTTGAAAGTGCTGAGCCTACATCAGATGGTTATTTGGTAAATACATACTGTAATAGTAAGATTTATAAAAGAATGTACTTTAATAAAAAGCATCTTTGGATTAAGACTGTTTATTATAATGTAAATAATCCGTATTTACCTGATATTACTGAAATAATACCTGTTGAAATTGATAATCAGTTAGTATTTGAAAAAACAACCCATAATGATGACACATCAGTAACCTCATATCTTTATCCTAAACCCGAAATGCCTGTTGATGCCGACTATTCTGCGCTTGCCTTTACTGATAAGGGTTTTGTTTATTTTAATACAGTACCTAACAAAGAGCTTGTTTCTAAAACCGTTTATCATGATGAAAGTGTTGATAATATTGGTGGCTTTAATTTTGGAGAAATTGACTTTAATTTAAGTAAAAATATGAATTCTACTCTCGACATAACTAAAGTAGAATATCTTACTGATAATAACGGAAAACCATATCACATTAATACAAATGCTGTGTTAAATGAAAATACAGAAATTAATGATGAATTTACTGAAGACCTTTCAGATGATATTTCAATATCAACAAATCCCGTAGAAACAGAAAATCCTGACAAAATTATTGAAAGCTGTGGAGAAGATTACAGTTACTTTGGAGATCTTAACGATGACGGCAAGAGAAACGGATACGGACGTACATCTGCGTCTACCGGAAAAACTGCCTACGAAGGTGAATACCTTGAAGATAAAAGAAATGGTTTTGGAACTTTCTACTATAAAAACGGTGATATAAATTTTGTAGGAAATTGGCAGAATAATATCAGAAATGGGTTTGGAGTAGGTTTCAGAAGCTCTGACAAAACTGCTCATATAGGAAAATGGGAAAATAATATACCAAACGGGATAGGTGCAAGATTTGATAAAAACGGTAATTTTCTTTTTCTTGGGAATTATGTTGAAGGGAAAAAACAGGGTATTGGTATTTCTGTAGATGAGAACAATAATTTTATTGTTTCACATTTTAAAGATGACCAAGTTATTTCATCCCATATATTGGAGAAATAGAAAGGAAATTTTTTGATTTATTATAAAGAATGTTAACTTTTACAAATTGGTAATCTCAATGTAACAAACATTTCCAGAACTA
>CAYRTG010000021.1:0-26606 GCA_964427365.1 uncultured Ruminococcus sp.
GCGTTCTAAAGAGGTAGGAGATGCTAAAATCGTTCGCACTACCGGATAGTGACAAACCCCCACTTCTTAGCGAAAAAAGTGAGCGTAAGTGGAGGTAGTTGACAATATCACCAACACATATTATGAAAATAAATTGCCTGTGTGATTAATTTTACAAAAAAACAACTTATGCGATGATGTACACCGCTTGTAAAGCGACGAGTATCATTCACTGTTTCAGTGAAAATTTTAACATTTAAAAATTATCTAAATGCAAAAAATCCCCCAACCTTAGTTGGGGGATAACCTTTTGCAAAATTTAAGCTCTTTCAACCTTACCTGAACGCAAGCATCTTGTGCAAGCATAAACGTGCTTCGGAGAGCCGTTTATCATAGCCTTAACACGCTGAACATTTGGCTTCCATGTTCTGTTTGAACGTCTGTGAGAGTGGGAAACTTTAATACCAAAAGCTACACCCTTACCGCAGAAATCACACTTTGCCATGTGTCTGCACCTCCTTGTATAATTTGCAAATTAATATAACTAACTTCTGTATTATAAAGGATATTTGAAAAAAATGCAAGAGATTTTTTTAATTTTTTCTCTACTTGTTTTTTTATAGCCTTTATTGTATAATAAATAATGTGTAACTATATATCGGAGGAGAGATAATATGCTACTTGAACTTCTTGGCGGAAGTCTTGATTTTACTTCTGCACTTGTAATGATTTTAGTTGATTTGCTCATAATATTTCTTATTTTACCTTTCCACGAATGGGCTCACGCATTTGTTGCAAGTCTGCTGGGCGACAAAGATATAAAACAGCGTGGCAGACTTACATTAAATCCACTTGAACATATTGACCCTATTGGTGCCTTGTGTATTATTCTTATAGGATTTGGTTGGGCAAAGCCTGTTGAAATTGACCCTCGAAATTTCAAAAATCCTAAGGTGGGTATGGGTATTTCAGCATTAGCCGGACCTGTGGCAAACTTTGTAGCTGCTTTAGCAGGAGGACTTATAATGAATGCCCTAATGACTTTCTGTCCCTCTTTTTTATTATTTAATAGCATTGGTAAATATGTATATTTGTTTTTCATTTACTATACTATTATCAATGTATCTTTAGCAGTATTCAATCTTATTCCTATTCCGCCACTTGACGGTTCAAAAATTCTTTTTATGTTTTTACCTGATAAATGGGTGTATAATTTCTACAAATATGAGAACATCTTTTTTATAGTATTACTTGTACTTGTTTGGTTTAATTTTTTACCAATCGACAATATCAGCAGCTATATTTCCCAGTTTGTTTTTGATATTACAAGTATTCCGTTTGCTGCATTTTAGTTTTAACATGACAGAAACATAAACGCCGCTGTAAATATCAAAAACTAGGGTATGCGGCTTGCAGGCGCATAATCTCAAAACAAAACCGTGGGACACACGGGGTTAGCTCGTTGATACTGTACACACCGGTGTACTTGAGCGAGAAGTCCCCGCCTCTATGCAAAGCATAGGCGGTGGAAGTATGTCACATTATTTTGATTTAGGAGGCAGTTATGGACGCTATTCCACAATTAAATTACAAGCTGCCTTGTTTTGAAGGTCCTCTTGATTTACTTTTGAATTTAATTTCAAAAAATAAAATTAATATTTATGACATACAGATTTCTGTCCTTTTGGAACAATATATGGAACAAATTAAAATAATGAAAGAAAATCAAATGGACATTGCATCAGAATTTTTAACAATGGCGTCACGTTTGGTTTATATAAAATCTGCAATGCTTTTACCTAAACACGAGGAAGAAGTCGAGGAGCTTAAGAAAGAGCTTACAGGTCAGCTCCTTGAATATCAGGTATGCAGAGAGATTGCTGAAAAAATGAGCCATATTTATGATTTTGACACATTTTTCAAAGAGGCTTCACCTGTTGAATTTGACTTAACATATAACCGCAGACACGACCCACAGGATATAGTAAAGGGATATATTGACGCAGTAGGACGCGGCAAACGAAAGTTGCCGCCGCCTGAATCAGCTTTTTCGGGAATTGTACAAAAGCCTGTAATTTCTGTTAGCTCAAGAATTATTACAGTTATGCGAAAACTGTGGCATGGAAAACGTATAAAATACAGCGAGCTTTTCACCGCTGTAGTTCAGAAAAGCGAGCTTGTAGCAACATTTTTAGCTGTGTTGGAACTTGTAAAGGGTAAACGTGTCAGAGTTGACGGTGAAGGTAATGATGCTCAGGTTTATATGCTGGAGGATAAAAAATGAATTCAGAAAAATGTAAAAGTGCAGTTGAGGCGATTCTTTTTGCAAGCGGTTCATCAGTTGAAGTCTCAAGAATTGCTCAAGCTTTGGAAATATCGGAACAAGATGCAAATACTTATCTTGAAGAATTAAAAAATGAATACGAAAATTCCCAAAGGGGAATAACTATTATAAAGCTGAAAGAAAGCTATCAGATGGTTTCTGTAAAGGAATTTGCTTTACAAATACGAAAGGTAATGGATTTGCGGAGAAACACACCTTTATCACAGGCAGCCTTGGAAGTATTGGCGGTAATTGCATATAATCAGCCTGTAACAAAATCTTTCATTGAACAGATACGAGGTGTTGACTGTTCAGGTGTAATCGGCTCGTTAACTACCAAGGATTTAATTGAAGAGAAGGGAAGACTTGAGCTTCCCGGCAGACCTTTGATTTACGGCACAACTGAAAATTTTCTCCGTTGCTTTAATATTTCATCTATTGATGAGCTTCCCCCTCTGCCGGAAGATAATAAGAGCGAAGAAAAAGAGATTAATCTTTTTAATGAGCCGGCAAAAGATAATGAGGAAATTACAGAAACTACACTTGAAGAAGTTTTTGAGCAGGCAACTGCCGAATAGAGGATTAGGACTTGCTTGTACAGTTAATAATATTTTCGGTATTAATTCTGCTTTTTCTTGCAACACTTTTCAATGTATATATTTACGCAGAATTTGTTGAGGAGCTTTCTCTTACAGTAAAGATAGCTTTCCTGAAATTCCGAATTCTGCCTCAAACCGAAAAGAAAAAAAGATCAAAAAAAAAGAAGAAAAAAACCGAAAAAGATAATAAAAAGAAAAGTGAAAAGAAGCCCGAGAAAAAATCTTCACCTTTTGAATATTTCAAGGAAAAGGGACTTTCCGGTATAATCAATATTATCAAGAGCGTAGCAAAGTTTGCCACAGGCGTATTAAAGGATTTATTCAAAAAAATTACCGTTACGCATTTTTCTCTTGATTTTAAAATAGCAGGTGATGATGCAGCGGACTCCGCAATAAAATACGGTTATTGCTGTTCGGCAATATTTCCCGCATTGCGAGCAATTTTGGGTGTAGTAAAATGTAATAAATATGACGTGAATATTAACCCTGATTTTTCAGATACACCAAAAACGACCATAAATGTAAAAGTAGTTGCAAAAATCAGAATTTGTTCAGTTATTTCTTTTGTACTATCAAAAGCATTTTCAGCACTAAGAATATATTTAAAAGCTAAACCTAAAAGTAAAAAAGCCCGGCGATGAAATGTCAGATTGATTGACTCAGCAGGACTAATGATAAATTATTGTTTTAAAAATATTATACGAGGAGAATAAAATATGAGTGACCATCCAATTGACGGATTAATGAAAACCACAATGGATAAAATTAAAGAAATGGTAGATGTGAACACTATAATCGGTGATCCCATTACATCACCTGACGGAACAATCATCATTCCTGTATCAAAGGTTTCCTATGGCTTTGCATCAGGTGGTTCAGACTTTCCGACTAAAAAGGAAAATAAAGATTGTTTCGGCGGCGGCAGCGGTGCAGGTGTAACAATTCAGCCTGTTGCATTTCTTACAGTTTACAAGGGAAATATAAAGCTGATGCCTATTGAAAAATTTGACGGTGCAGCTGACAGAGTCGTAGGTATGGTACCTGATTTAGTAGATAAGGTAACTTCCCTATTTAAAAAGGATAAGAAAAAAGGTCAGCCTGATATTGATGCTTGTGCAGAATCGGCGGATCCTGACAGCGAACTGTTTTAACCCCCTCCAGCAAGAAGTCCACATCCTCTATGCAAAGCATAGGTGGTGGGAGTATGACGCCTGTTAGTATATTTCAATTAATACTTTCATAAAATTAATTGGTGATTTTATGAAATGCATTCTATCATTAATATTTGCAATTATATTTGTGTTTATGAGTTTGCCTGTGGCAGGTGCAGAAAGCAGTAATGCAACATATAATAAGAATCAGCCGTCGGTTTCAGCGGCACAGGCGGTGTTGTATTGCCCTGACAGCAGAGAGATTTATTATTCTAAATTAGAAAACAAACCCGGAAAAATTGCAAGTACAACCAAAATAATGACAGCCTTACTCACTTTGGAATATGCTTCAAAAAACAATAAAAAAGTGAAGTTTACACAGGATATGGTTGCCGAGGGTAGCAGTATGTACCTTAAAATCGGAGAGGTAGTTACCCTTAAGGATTTGGCGGTTGGAATACTTTTGTGTTCCGGTAACGACGCTGCTAACGCTGCCGCCATATCTATTGCAGGAAGTCTTGAAAAATTTGCAAAAATGATGAATAATCGCGGAAAACAAATAGGTATGAATAATACCAGCTTTGTAACTCCAAGCGGACTTGACCGCGAAAATCATTATTCAACACCATATGATATGGCGCTGCTTATGTCTGTAGCACTTGAAAATCAGGATTTTTGCAGAATAACGTCAATGAAATCCGAAACTGTCCATTTTATAACCCCAAAGGATAAATCTGTAACATATTCAAATCACAATCGGCTTTTATCCTTGTATGAACATTGTATAAGCGGAAAAACAGGATATACAATGGCAGCCGGCAGATGTCTTGTAACTGCTTCCAAAAAAGACGGACTAACCTTAATCTGCGTTACATTAAACGACCGTAACGATTGGAATGACCATATTTCATTATATAACTACGGTTTTGATAATTATTCAATGGTTGTGCTTGATGACAGCGAAGCCTATTTTGAGGTTGATACTGTTGGAGGTAAGCTTGATACAACTACCCTGAAAGGTAAGGGCAGAACCTTAATAGTCCTTAAAGCAGATAATGTCGATAAAATCAAAAAAAATTTTTACCTTGATAATTTCATCTATGCTCCCGTAAATGACGGAGATGAAAAAGGCAGGATAATATATACTTTATACGGAAAAGTTATCGCCACCCATTCTATTGTTGCGGTAGTATATAATAATTCCGAAAAAGAAAATAAATCCTTATGGGATTACATAAGAGGAATTTTTAATAATGCAGTCTAATTTAGTAAGATTACAAAAATTTATGTCTGAATGCGGGGTTGCTTCTCGCCGTAAATCTGAAGTCCTTATCGAAAGCGGCGCAGTTAAAGTAAATGGCAGGATTGCTAAAATAGGAGACAAGATAAACCCTAAAACGGACAAAGTATATGTCCATAACAAAAGAATAGTAGTTAAGAAAAAAGGCGGAAAACGTTATATTATGCTAAATAAGCCTCGTGGTTATGTTACAACAATGAGTGACGAAATGAACCGAAAATGTGTGGCTGATTTAGTTAAATCAATACCTGAAAGAGTTTACCCTGTGGGCAGACTTGATAAGGACAGCGAAGGTTTGTTGTTGCTTACAAATGACGGAGATTTTGCCAATACAGTAATGCATCCAAAACGTCAGATTAACAAGGTATACCATATTACAGTTAAACCTGATATGACCGGTGAACAGGCTAAGACTATTTCCGCCGGTGTTTTAATAGACGGAAGAAAAACAGCCCCTTGTGAAGTAAGAATTATGGGCAGACAAGAAGGCAAAGCAAAAGTAGAAATGGTACTTCACGAAGGAAGAAACCGTGAAATCCGCAAGCTTTGTGAATCTCAGGGGATTGATGTAATTCGCCTTAAACGTATAGCAATAGGCTCTGTAAAAATGGGAAAACTAAAGCAGGGAATGTGGCGTGACTTAACATTTGACGAAGTAAGAAAGCTGTCAGCAAATCCAAATTCATCCAAATATAGTCTGTAATTCTATATAAAAAGTATATTTTAACTTAACAAACAAATATTTATTCACTTTTTTACAAATATAGATTAATTACCTCAGAATATATATTGAAAGTGTGCAAATTTAATTTTTGCACACTTTTTTCTTGCGATTTTTTTAATTTGGAGATATAATGTATATGAGGAAAATTGGTATTTCTTACAAAGTAATACTATCAATATAAATTAATGGAGGATTTTAAATGAGTATTGAAAATGTAACGCAGGCAAAAGCAACAATTGCAGCTACCGAAGCATACAAAACTATTACTGCTTTCTTTGATACTGATTCATTTGTCAGCATTGACACTCTCGCAAAGTCAAAGGATACATATGCAGAGGTTGTTGCAGGCTTTGGTACAGTAGAAGGACTGCCTGTGTATGCTTTTGCACAGAACAGTGATTTCTGCGGCGGTGCAATGAGTAAGGCTCAGGCAGCTAAGATTAAAAAAGTTTACGATTTAGCACTTAAAACAGGCTGTCCGGTTGTAGCATTCTATAACAGCAAGGGTGGTCGTCTTGATGAAAAAAATGCACTTCTTGCAGGCTACGGTGATGTGCTTAATGCAGCTTCAAAGCTTTCAGGTGTAGTACCACAGATTTCCGTAATCTTAGGTCCTTGTATTGGTACAGGCGCTTTAAATGCAGTTTCGGCTGATTTTGTAATAATGAGCAAGGACGCTGAGCTTTCACTTGACACAATGGGTGCAAATTCTTCAGCTGCATATAATGCTGAAAATGGCATAGCGTCAGTTGTAGCTGAAAATACTGATGAGGCTATTGCAAAGGCAAAAGAACTTGTTTGCTATCTTCCATCAAATAACCTTAATATTGCTCCTGAGGCTGTTGCTGAGGAGCCTGAAGCAGAGGGCGGCTGTATTGTACGCAGAGTAGCAGATGCCGGCTCAATTTTCAAGCTTTCAACTAAGTTCGGCAAGGTAGGAAAAACAGTTTTAATTCGCATAGGCGGTCAGGTAGCAGGCGTTGTTAATACAAAGGGTGACATACTTAAGACTGATGATTGTATGAAGATTTCAAGGTTTGTACGTTTCTGTGACGCTTTTTCAATTCCTGTTATAACATTTGTTGATACACCCGGATTCGAAGATATAAAGTCAGCTGTTAAGGTTACATCTGCTTATGCAGAAGCTACTACGGTTAAAATTTCCATTGTAACAGGCAAGGCTATCGGTTCAACATATATTGCCCTTGCAGGAACAGGTGCCAATACAGACGTTACATATGCTTTTCCGCAAGCTGTTATCAGCCCTGTAAATCCTGAAGCAGCAGCACTTATTATGGCTCCTGAGCAGATGAATGTTCCTGTAGCAGAACAGACTAAAGCAGCACAAACTTTTGCACAAGCTAATCTTTCTGCTGAAAATGCTGCAAACTGTAGCTATATTGATGACGTAATCACAACTGATGAAGTACGTTTGGCAGTTGTAAATGCGCTTGATATGCTAATGGGCAAGCGTGTATCAACACTTGCTAAAAAGCATTCCACTATTTAACTTTACTAAATTATAAATTATCATAAAGGGGTAATAACCATGAAAAATTTACGTATAACAGTTAACGGCACAGCTTATGATGTTCAGGTTGAAGAATTAGGCGATTCTGCTGCTGTAGCAGCACCGGCACCGGTTGCAGCTGCACCGGCTAAGACAACTGCTCCAACACCTGCTGCAACAGGTACAGCCGGCGCAATTGAGATTTCAGCTCCGATGCCGGGTACAATTGTAAGAATTGAAGTTTCTGCCGGAGATTCGGTTAAGGCAGGGCAGGACTTAATTTTTATCGAAGCTATGAAAATGGAAACGCCTGTTAAAGCTGCCCAGGACGGCACAATTGCTTCTGTAAATGTAGCAAAGGGTGAGTCTGTAGACACAGGTAAAATACTTCTTACAATGAACTAATGAGGCGAAATATATGAAAAAGATTTTAGTAACAGAAACTGCCCTGCGTGATGCACACCAGTCACTTCTTGCAACTAGAATGACTACAGATGATATGCTTCCAATTTTATCTGAGCTTGATAAAATCGGTTATCATTCATTAGAGTGCTGGGGCGGTGCAACATTTGATAGTTGCCTTCGTTTTTTAAATGAGGACCCATGGGAGCGCTTAAGGACAATCAGAAAGAATTGCCCTAACACAAAACTCCAAATGCTTTTCAGAGGTCAGAATATGCTTGGCTATCGTCACTATGCTGATGATGTGCTTGAATATTTTGTTCAGAAAAGTGTAGCAAACGGTATTGATATTATACGTATTTTCGACGCACTTAACGACATTAGAAACCTTGAAAGCGCAATTAAAGCGGCTAAAAAAGAGGGAGCACATGCTCAGGTAGCAATCAGCTATACAACAGGTCCTGTTTTTGATACAGAGTATTATGTTAATTATGCTAAAGCTATTGCAAATGCCGGAGCTGATTCAATTTGTATTAAGGATATGGCAGCTCTCTTAACACCATATGCAACATATGACTTGGTTAAGGCTCTTAAGAAAGCTGTTGATTTACCAATTCAGCTTCATACTCATTATACATCAGGTCTTGGTTCAATGTGTTTGTTAAAGGGAATTGAAGCAGGTGCAGATATTATTGATACGGCAATCTCACCGCTTTCACAGGGTACCTCTCACGCTCCTACAGAGTCAATGGTTGCAACTTTACAAGGCACCGAATATGACACAGGACTTAATCTTGAAGCATTCACAAATATACGTAACTACTTTATGGTTTTACGTAAAAAGTATATTGAGTCAGGTCTAATTGATACAAAAATCCTTACAGCCGATACAAAAGCACTTTTATATCAGGTTCCCGGCGGTATGCTGTCAAACCTTATTTCACAGCTTAAGCAAGCAGGTAAGGAAGATCAGCTTGATGAATGTCTTGCTGAAGTACCAAAAGTACGTGCAGATGCAGGCTATCCACCCCTTGTAACTCCTACATCACAGATTATAGGTACACAGGCTGTGTTTAACGTAGTAACAGGTCAGCGCTATAAAATGGTAACTAACGAATTCAAGGGAATCATAAGAGGAGAGTATGGTAAAACTCCTGTACCGATTGACCCTGAGTTTGCCAAGAAGATTATAGGCGATGATGAAATTATTACTTGTCGTCCTGCTGATTTACTTGAGCCGGAGCTTGATAAGTTGCGTGCAGAAATTCCTCAGTATATTGAACAGGAAGAAGACGTACTTTCATACGCACAGTTTGGTCAGGTAGCAATTAAGTTCTTTGAAAATCGCCGCAATGCAAAGGCAGGTATAAACTCAAATTTAGTTGATACTGAAAACAAGGTTCACCCGGTTTGATTTATAGAAAAAATAACTAAGGCACTAATTCATACGTCCTATGAATTAGTGCCTTCTGTATTTAAAGATTGTTTTCGTTTTAAAAAGAAATAAATTTAAGCTGATTTTTTGTGCATATAATTTTTCGCAAGTTTCACTGCTTTATTTATAAGCATTTTCATTATTGTAGCAAATGCAGATACTAGAATTAATACAATAACTGACACAACAATATATGATAAAACATCGTTGTTAAACAAATGTAATAGATGGAGTTTTTCAACTACTCTGAATATTACCATATGTGAAAGGTATATTTCAAAACTTATTCCACTCATATACTTTGTGAAAGGATTTAAAAGAATCACACTTTTAACAGAAATTGCATAGGAAAGCCAAGATGAAAACAGTATTATAAGCTTTATTGTTGAAATATCTATGCTGCCTATATATGATGGAGTTATGTACCAACCAATACTTATTAAAGCCACAAGTATAAGTGATACTATCCTGAACCGACTGACAACATTCTCAATCTGTTCTCTGTACAGGTATATTAATCCTCCTGCAACAAAGTAGCACAACCAGCTAGCAATATTACAATCAACACTTTTTCCATCTACCAAAAAGTAATGCTTGCAAAAATAATTTATCATAATTGTAACAGCCAGAAAAAACCAAGCACGCTTTTTGTTCCATATCATAAAGACAAAGAATGGAAATAGCATATAAAATGCGAAAATTACTCCTAAAGCCCATCCTACACCGATAACCTTTATATGGCTGTTAGGAAAGAATCCATACATAAGTGTTAAATCACTAAAGCTTTCTATTAAAGAAGATTGATTAAAAGAAAGAAGTAAGTCTATGCATACCAATATTGCAAAAAAAGGTAATATCTTCAAATAGCGCTTTTTAAAGAAACTATCCATAGAAATTTGTCTGTTTTTTACAGATTCGTAATATCTACAGCACATTCCAAATCCACTTATTATAAAGAACAATTCAACTAATAGAGCTGCCATATTTATTATGTCAACTATAATACAATCCGGTAACTGATAGTCGGCATTTACCCTTATATGCATAAGAATAATGAAAATTGCGGCAAATGTTCTTAATCCATCTAAATTATTATAACGTTTCAATTTTTCTTCCTTTAGATAATTTATTTAAAATGAATAATTAAATTGTACTTAATTTAGTATATCAGTTGGTTTAAAGCTATTTTAATTAATTCAATGCATTAATAAGCTCTTGCACCTTGTCTGTGTTTTCCCACTTAACTCCTAAGTCCTCACGACCCATATGCCCGTAAGCAGCAACAGGAAGATAGCTTGTGTTTCTTAAATCAAGCTGACGAATAATAGACTGTGGTCTGCAATCAAATATCTTGTTAATTGCTTTTACCAATTCATCATTACTGTATTTTCCTGTGCCGAATGTGTCAACCATAATTGAAACAGGTTTAGCAACACCGATAGCATAAGCAAGCTGGATCTCGCACTTTTTGGCAAGCTTTGCAGCAACAATGTTTTTAGCTATATATCTGCTGTAGTAAGCAGCGCTTCTGTCAACTTTTGTAGGGTCTTTACCGCTGAAAGACCCGCCGCCGTGACGAGAAAAACCACCGTATGTATCAACAATAATCTTCCTGCCTGTAAGACCTGAATCACCGGCTGGACCGCCGATAACAAATCTGCCGGTTGGATTTACAAAGACTTTAGTATCAATAAACAAGCTTTCGGGAATAATAGGCTTGATAACATATTCAAGCAAGTCTTTTCTTATCTGTTCAAGTGATACATTTTTATCGTGCTGAGTTGAAACAACAACCGTGTCAATTCTTAATGGAGTGTTGTCGTCATATTCAACAGTAACCTGAGTTTTACCGTCAGGTCTTAAATAAGCTAAAGTTCCGTCTTTTCTTACTTTTGTAAGCTGCATTGCAAGTTTGTGAGCAAGAGAAATCGGCAGGGGCATAAGCTCAGGAGTTTCGTCACAGGCATAACCGAACATCATACCCTGATCACCGGCGCCGATTTGGTTGTCAATGTCATTTTCACCGTCTTTAAGCTCATATGACTCATTAACACCCATAGCAATGTCAGCACTTTGAGCGTCAATAGATGTAAGTACAGCACATGTGTTTCCGTCAAAGCCACAGTCCTGATTGTCATAACCAATATCACATATAACCTTTCGTGCGATGTCAGCAATATCAACATAGCAGTCAGTTGAAATCTCTCCCATAATGTGAATCATACCTGTTGTAGCAGTAGTTTCACAAGCAACGTGTGCGTTTTTATCCTGTTTTAAAATTTCATCCAGAACTGCATCGGAAATCTGGTCGCAAACCTTGTCAGGATGTCCTTCTGTTACAGACTCAGATGTAAATAAATATTTAGCCATAGTAAAATTCCTTTCTTAAACATAAAATATCAGAAAAATAAAAAACACCATTCAACCGAATGGTGACAAAATTACTCATCTTTCGGTATTACCGCAGGAATTAGCACCTTGCAATAGCAGGTTGCCGGACTTCATAGGGCCTGACCCCTCAGTCACTCTTGATAAGTTTATCAAATTCTTTTACTATTATATATTTTATGCAGTAAAATGTCAATAATAAATATGGACAATTTTTACGATAATTTACGGTATAGTTTTTTGTTTTTAAAATTCATATAAATTTGCGTAATTTTTCATCATATTTATATCCAATTTCGTTTAGCTTTTCAATTATATCCTCTTTATCAACATCCATATCCTCGCAAAGCTCATCAAGGTTACTATAGAAATCTCTCAGCTTTGTATTAACAATAGATAACAGCATCATAGAATCATTAGGTAAATTCATATTATCACTCCCGGAGTATTATACCATTTTTCAGAATATTATAAACCATAAAATTAAAATTTTTTAAAATTTCTTTATTACACTTTTATCTTAACTATCTGTGTGTTATACTATATAAGTATATTTATGGGAGTTGATTAAATGAACACATTAACACAAAATGAAATTGCTCAGGGAGTGGTTTTCAGCAGTATTAAAGACAGCCGCTTTAAGACAATGAAAATTTCAGCAAATATATTTATGCCCTTATCCGAGAAAACTGCAGCAGTAAATGCATTAATGTGCTATATGCTGGTTAGAAGTTGTAAAGCTTATCCTGATTTTACAACCCTTTCAAGAAAACTTGCTTCATTATATGGAGCAGAATTAAATGGTTCAGTATCAAAAATGGGTGATATGCAGTGCCTTAACATTACAGTTAGCGGAATTGACGAAAGATACACAATTGGCGGAGAAACAATAAGTCAAGAACTTACCGGGCTTTTATGCCAGGTTATTTTCAACCCTAAGATAGAGAGCAATCACTTTGACCGAGATGATATGTTACAGGAAAAGCGTCAGCTTCTAGATATGATTGATTCTGAATTTAATGATAAACGGGTTTATGCGTCACAAAGATTAATAGAAACAATGTGTGACAGCGAGCTTTATGGAATCAAACGATGTGGCACAAAGGAACAGATTGAGGCGTTGACTACTGAAGATATATACAATGCTTGGAAAAATATGCTGAAGACTGCGCATTTTGAGTTTATGTTTGTAGGTGACAGCGATTCTAAAAAAGCCTCAGAAGTAATATATAATGCTTTTAAAGAAATAAACAGACAGCCTGTAGAAATTTCCACAGATGTAGTATATAGTGTTTTTGATGTAAAAAATGTTGTAGAAGAAATGGATGTAGCTCAGTCAAAGCTTGAAATGGGATTCCGCACAGCTTGTGCAGAGCCGGAAGCAGACGCAACAGCAACAAGACTAATGTGTTCAATTCTTGGCGGCACTGCTCACTCAAAGCTATTTAATAATGTAAGAGAAAAGAAAAGTTTATGCTATTATTGCATAAGTAAATTTTTCCGACTAAAAGGTATTTTGATTATTGAGTCAGGTGTGGAAACTGCCAATATTGATAAAGCAAAGAAAGCTATTCTTAATGAAATAGAAGAAATGAAAAAGGGCAATATTACAGATTTTGAAATTGACTCTGCAAAGCTTGCCGTCACAAACAGCTTCTATGGAATTACAGATACTGTAACAGGAATAGTAAACTGGTACAGCAGTCAGATTATGGATGCGTCTATAGAAACTCCGAAGGAAGCAGCGGATAAAATCAATGCTGTTACAAAGGAGCAGATTGTTAAAGCAGCAAATAAGCTTCAGCTTGATACAATATTTACATTAAAGTCAAAATAAGGAGAAACAATGAGTATTACAGAAATAAATTCAAAACATACAGGGGACAAGTATTACAGAATTAATCATAATTCCGGACTTACAATTTACCTTTATCCAAAAACTGATTACAATTCCAAATACGCAATCTTAGGAACAAAATACGGCAGCGTAAACAATGCTTTTTCACTTGACGGAGGAAAGGTAAATGTTGTTCCTGACGGAATAGCTCATTATTTGGAGCATAAACTTTTTGAAAGCGAAGACGGTGACGCATTTGCACGCTATGCAAAAACCGGAGCAAATGCAAATGCTTACACATCCTTTGACAAAACCTGTTATCTTTTTAGCTGTACGGAAAACTTTGATGAGAGCTTTGAAATCCTCCTTGATTTTGTACAGTCACCATATTTTACAGATAAAACTGTTGCAAAGGAGCAGGGCATAATCGGACAGGAAATCAGGATGTATGATGATTCACCGGAATGGCGGGTTATGTTTAATTTGCTTGAAAAAATGTATCATAACCACCCTGTTAAAATTGACATAGCAGGTACAGTTGACTCAATAGCAAAAATTACACCACAATACCTGTATGACTGTTACAACACATTTTATAACCTTAACAATATGGTCCTTTGTATTGCAGGTGATCTAATACCGGAGGATATTCTTAAAACTGCCGACAAGCTGTTGAAGCCTTCTGAAAAGCATACTATAGAAAACTATTTTGAAGATGAGCCATACGAAGTATGTGATAACTATGTTCAGCAGGAGTTCCCGGTATCTGTACCGTTATTTAACCTTGGTTTTAAAGATAAAGCTCATAAGGTAAGCCAAAAGGAGCTTGCAGAAATTGAAATCTTAATGTCTGTTCTGGCTTCACCGGCTTCAGAGCTTTACAAAAAGCTTGATGACGCAAAGCTAATAAATCAAAGCTTCAGCGATGAGTACTTCTCCGGTCCCGGCTATAATTCAGTAATATTAAGCGGAGAATCTCGTTCTCCTAAGGAAGCTACTGAGATTATCAAGCAGCATATTATTGAACTTAAAAACAATGGTATAAATAAAGAGGACTTTGAAATTGCAAAGAAAGAGGTCTATGGTGATGCAGTATCATCACTTAATTCAGTAGATAATATCTGTAACACAATGGTAGATTTTCATTTTAATAATATTGATATTTTCGGTTTGATTGATGATATAGCAGATTGCACACTCGAAGATGTTGAAAACCGTCTTAAAGAAATGCTTGATGTAAACAACTCTGCATTGTCGGTAATCATTCCTAAAGAATAAGGAGAAAATATGTATAATGTATCTTTTCCGGGCTTAGGGCTTAGCTTTGATATAAGTCCTATAGCCTTTTCGGTAGGTGATTTACATATACATTGGTACGGTATAATAATTGCCACAGGACTTATGCTTGCAGTGCTTTACGCATATTTTTCAGCAAAACGATTTAATGTAGATAATAACAAGCTTATAGATTGTATTTTTGTTGGCGTAGTAACAGGAATAATCGGTGCAAGAGCCTACTATGTGCTTTTTAAGATGGACTATTATATTGCACATCCCTCGGAAATTATTTTGATTTCCAATGGCGGACTTGCAATATACGGTGGACTTATTGGAGGCATATTAGGAGGCTGTATTACTGCAAAAATTCTGAAAATGAAAATAATGCCGATACTGGATGTTGCAGTACTGGGATTTTTAATCGGACAGGGAATAGGACGTTGGGGAAACTTTTTTAATCAGGAAGCCTTTGGTACAGTTACAGATCTTCCATGGGGAATGGTAAGCTCCAATACAGGAATGAAAGCTGTACACCCTTGCTTTTTGTATGAATCCTTGTGGTGTTTGCTGGGATTTGTATTGTTACATTTCTTAAGTAAAAAGTATCAGAAATATTCGGGGCAGATTTTCTATTGCTATCTTGTTTGGTATGGTTTTGAAAGAATGATTGTTGAGGGATTAAGAACTGACAGCTTGTATCTACCCTTTGGGTTATTTGGAATAGAAATAAGAGTATCACAGGCGTTGTCAGGTGTAATATTCCTTGTAGGAATTATATTGCTGATTGTTAATCGTAAAAAGGAGGATAAATTTTATGGTAATTATAGACGGAAAAAAAGTATCCGCTGATGTCAAACAGCAGGTTGCAGAAGAAACTAAAAAGCTGATTGCTCAGGGAATTACTCCGGGACTTGCAGTAATCCTCGTAGGTGATGATCAGGCCTCAAGAGTCTATGTAAATAACAAGAAAAAGGCTTGTGAGCTTGTGGGCTTCAAGTCTGTAGAATACAAGCTACCGGCTGAAACAACACAGGAGAAGCTTTTATCATTAGTTGAGGAGCTTAATAACCGTAAGGATATTAACGGTATTCTCTGCCAACTTCCTCTGCCAAAGGGTTTAGATGAAAATGCTGTTATTGAAGCTATAAGTCCACTGAAAGATGTGGACGCTTTTCATAAGCAGAACGTAGGCAGAATTATGATCGGCGATTATGATTTTCTTCCTTGTACACCTGCCGGAATTATGGAAATGCTGAAAGCATATCATATTTCAGTTGACGGCAAAAATTGTGTTGTAATCGGCAGGAGCAATATTGTAGGCAAGCCAATGGCAATGCTGTTATTACACCAAAACGGTACAGTAACAATTTGTCATAGTCACACTAAAAAACTTAAGGATATTACAAAAGAAGCTGATATACTTGTAGCAGCGGTAGGTGTCCCAAAGTTTGTTACAGCTGGTATGGTAAAAGAGGGCGCAGTTGTAATTGATGTTGGTATGGATAGAGATGAAAATAACAAACTTTGCGGTGATGTTGACTTTGAAAATGTAAAAGAAAAATGTTCATTCATTACTCCGGTTCCCGGGGGAGTCGGTCCAATGACAATCGCAACTCTTATGAAAAATACTCTGAAAGCAACAAAGCTGCAGAACAATATGTTGTAATGAGCTTCTTTGTAATCCGTAAAATACAACTTTATGAAATTTGGTTGACATATTTCAAATTATATGTATAATAATATATAAGGGAGAAATCCTAAAAAGCGGTGTACCCTACCATTAAGTGGGAGCTAAAAAAGCGGTGTACCCTACCATTAAGTGGGAGCTAAAAAAGCGGTGTACCCTACCATTAAGTGGGAGCTAAAAAAGTTTAAGGGATTGAGTTTTCTCAATCCCTTTGCTCTTAGATAAGAAATAATATAATGAAAAGATTATCATTTTATAATTAATTTTTTTTACGAATAAGTATAATTGGAGTAGTTTCTTTGCCCTGACCGCAAGGATTGTCGCTTACAAGAGCTATAAGCTCCTCCTCAGAAAGATTAATGTCAGAGGAATACCCTAAAAGCTCCTGACCTAAGTCGTTTGCATCAACAATCATACAGCTCATCCCAAGTTTTTCTTTGATTTCATCACAAACACCTGATGGGTTTTCAGGGTTCTCAATACCAATGTCACCGTATTCTTTCCAAACATGGTCATAAAATCCGTCAAGACCGGAAACTTCCTGTCCTACGATTTTATAGAAAACTCCTCTTTTGCCGAAAATTTTGCATATGCCGCCGGCAATACTTGCCCATAAAACCTTTGGCAAACCCACTTTGGTTATAGCGTACTGCATTTTGATTGTTTCACCAACACCGATTCCGGCAGAAGTAGTTGAAGCAAATTTTGATAGAAACTTTGCCCAAAAGCCGATTTTTAAATCCTCACGTTTTACAACTCTGTTCTGACAAAGTGCAATAATCTTCTCGCTTGAAGAAACAATATCACCCTCTTCATAAATGGGAGCAACATATTTTTTGAAAATCTCAATGTAATCCTCGCCTTGTTTTACAAAGTGAGTTTTTATAGCGTGGCGCATATATGTAGTGCCGTTTACAGTAATTTCAACATTTTTACCTTCATTAGCAAAAAAATCCATATTTATACCTCCGTAGTGGCAATTTTTAAATTTCCATTAATAATCAACTATAATTATTATACAATATTTGTTTTACTATATCAATAAATAATAAAAATTTTTTCAGGAGCATTTTATGCAGGAAAATGAAATCTTAGAATTAACAGGTACCGTAGAAACGGTTGTATACAGAAATGATGAAAATGGTTATACAGTTATTGAACTCAGCGATGATGAAGAAATCACCGCAGTAGGCATAATGCCGAAGCTAAGCCCCGGGGAAGAAGTAAAGCTGATAGGTTCATTTAAACCACACCACAATTACGGAATGCAGTTTGCAGTAACTGTTTGCGAAAAAAGTATGCCGTCGGATGTAGCAGGAATACTTAAATATTTAAGCTCAGGCGCCATTCGCGGGGTCGGTCCTGCAACAGCATCTACCATAGTAAAGGAATTTGGTGCAGCTTCCCTTGAGGTTATGGAAAACGAGCCTGAGCGTGTTGCAAGGCTTCGCGGTATTTCTATTGACAAGGCTAACTCTTTTTCGGAACAATTAAAGCAAAACATAGGTATAAAAGAGCTTATGCTCTATCTTTCTAACTATGATATTTCCCCATCAAGTGCAATTAAAATCTACAAGACATACGGCAATAATGCAATAGAAGCAATAAAGTCAAATCCCTTTTGTTTGGTTGGGGGAGATTTTAATATTAGCTTTGAAATGGCTGACAGAATTGGACAGATTCAGGGCAGACCTCTTGATGAACAAATCAGAATCAGAGCAGGACTTGTGTATGTTCTTAATCATAATAAAGGCAACGGCCATACTTGTTTGCCTGCAGAAAGCCTGTTGAAAACAACCTGCGGTTACCTTAAAGTGGAAAAACTTCAAGTTGAAAAAGCCCTAAATGACCTTGTGGTTGATGATACTTTAATACGTTTGGAAATGTTTAATAATACATTTATATTTACAAAGGATATGTTTGAAAGCGAGAGCTATATTGCTGCAAGGCTTAAGATGATGCTGTTGTTTCCTGCTGTGCAGATTCCTGATATAGATAAGCAGATTGAAGCCATTGAAAAGCACAATAATATTGAGTATGCTTCTTTGCAAAAAGAAGCTATAACACAGGCTCTTTCAAAAGGCTTGCTTGTGCTTACAGGAGGTCCCGGAACAGGTAAAACCACCACACTAAATGCTATAATTAAAATACTGAAAAACAAAGGACAAAAGGTGCTTTTGTGTGCTCCTACAGGCAGAGCCGCACAGAGAATGAGTGATGTTACGGGAAATGAAGCTAAAACAATTCACAGGTTGTTGGAAGTTGCTTGGGACAAAAATGACCGCCCCGAGTTTAAAAGAAACGAAAAGAATCTGCTTAAATGTGACGCTCTGATTGTGGACGAAGTCAGTATGGTCGACGTTCAGCTTTTTGAAAGTGTTATGAAAGCGCTGCCAATGGGATGCAGATTGATTTTAGTAGGTGACAGTCATCAGCTTCCCTCAGTAGGTCCCGGGAACGTACTTGAAGACTTAATAACGTCAGAAATTATTCCATATGTTGAGCTTAGCGAAATTTTCCGTCAATCTATGGAAAGCCTTATTGTAACTAATGCCCATAAAATTGTTAAAGGTATTGAGCCTGAACTATCAACAAAGGATAATGACTTTTTCTTTTTACCCTCAACTAATAAAGAAATAATTGAAAAAACAGTAATTGAGCTTTGCAACAAACGTTTGCCGGCAACTTATGATTACAATATTTACAAGGACATTCAGATATTGGCGCCCGGCAGAAAAGGTGATTTAGGAGTAATTGCTTTAAATAAAAAACTTCAGCAGGTTATAAATCCCCCCAATGAAGAAAATACCGAACTTTCTGTATCAGGGAAAATTCTCCGTACAGGTGACAAGGTTATGCAAATAAAGAATAACTATGACCTTTTATGGACTAAGGACAACGGAGAAACAGGAGAGGGAATTTTTAACGGTGAAATCGGAATAATTAAAAGTATAAATAAAAAGTCTAGAATTATTATGGTTAAATTTGATGATAAAATTGCCTCATATGATTTTGACTTTGCTCCCGATCTTGATTTAGCATATGCAACTACAGTACATAAAAGTCAGGGCAATGAGTTTGAAGCTGTGGTAATTCCCCTTTACAGAGGCGCTCCTCAGCTTTATTACAGAAACCTTTTATATACAGCTGTAACCAGAGCTAAAAAGTTACTTGTTATTGTAGGAGATTTAGAAATTCTGAAACGTATGGTATCCAATGACAAAAAAAACAAGCGTTACAGCGGACTAAAATATTTTTTACAGGAAAGTATAAATGAATAAATTATTTAAAAGACTTATTTCCTCTGTTTATACCGAGCGCTGTCCCTACTGCAACGCTGTTATGAATTGTGATGATATAGCTTGCAGTAAGTGTAAGCCTGAAATTCAGCAAGAGCCATATAAATTTTTTACAAATGGCGGATACAAAGGCTTTGCAGCATTTTTATATAAAGATATTTACGCAACCGCAGTAAAGAAATTCAAATTCAATAACAATCCACAGTATTCTCAAAAGCTTGCAGTACCTTTAAGCTGCGCAGTAAAGAAACTTTTAAAAGAAACTTCTTTTGACTATATAACCTGTGTTCCTATGCATCCGAAGCCCGAAAGAAAACGGGGATACAATCAGGCAAAGCTCCTTTCAATGGATGTATCAAGGCTTGTAAATATACCATATATGGATTTAATCAAAAAACATAAGAATAATCAACCTCAGCACCGGTGTAATTACAACGAGCGTAAAACAAATGTAAAAGGTGTATATAGTGCCATAAATAAAGATTTAATTAAAGGAAAGAATATACTTGTAATTGATGATATTATTACCTCGGGCTACACTTTAGGAGAATGTTGCAGAGTTCTCAGAAAAGCCGGTGCAAATACAATTTGTTGCGGAGCAGTTTGTATGGCTATTTATACATAAGGCAACATCGCACATTATTATGGGGTATTGCCATAATTTTACTTGAAAAAGTTTACTATATAGAATATAATAATTTAAGGAAAGGAAGGGAGTGGCAATTTATGGATATTGCTATGGATTTAGGAAGCTGCAGAACAAGGATATTTATTGCCAAAAAAGGCAAGGTATTAGACGAAGCCTCTGTTGCGGCATATAATGTAAATACTAATGAAATTATAGCAGTGGGGGATGAGGCTTATGCTATGTTAGGTAAAACACCTGACAGCATAAATGCAGTATTTCCAATAGAAAACAGTGTTATTTCAGAATCAAACATTATTGAAAATACAATCAACATTTTATTAAAGCATGTTTGCACCAGTAAAATTGTAATGCCCAGGGTAGTTGCAGCAATTTCGGGAGATATTACCGAGGTGGAAAAAGGTGCAATAGTTAATGCTATAAGCAGCTATGGCGTAAGACGTGTATATCTTATAGAAAATACAAAGGCTGCAGCAATGGGCAGCGGTGCAGATATTATGAGCCCATATGGTACAATGGTAGCTGACTTAGGCGGCGGCACAAGCAATATTGCAGTGCTTTCCCTAGGAGGTATTTCCGTAAGCAAATGCATAAAACTTGGTGGTAATATATTAGATAATGAAATAGTAAAGTATATCAAAAACAAGTATTCCCTGATTATCGGTAATACAATGGCTGAAAACTGCAAGAAGGCAATCGGCTGTCTTTCAGAGCCTGAAGAAGAAACAACCTTTAGGGTAAAGGGCAGAGACGCTGTAGGAGGACTTCCGCGATTTGTTGATGTTACGGCAAATGAAATTATGAATGTTATTCTTCCGCCTGCAATGGAAATTGTGGGAGCAATCAAGGATGTACTTGAAGAAACTCCTCCCGAACTTATAGGCGATATATATACAGATGGGATTATTATTACAGGGGGTCTTGCAAAAATCAAAGGCTTCGCAAAACTAATTGCTAATTCTACAGGTATTGCAGTTAAAATTGCAGAAAACCCCGAAGACTGTGTAATTAACGGCTGCGGCAAAGCAATTAGCTATATTACAGAGGTTGAGAAAAAAGCAAAAAAAGAATTGCATCCCCTAATGGCTGCATATTAAAATATGAATTTGAGCTGCTTTTTGCAGCTCTTTTTTTGTGCAGAACTCGAATTGTTAATAAAATATTATAAAATTAGAATAAGTTAGAAATAGTGAGAAAAAATTAGAATTAAAGAGAAAATATATTGCTATATAAATAAATTTGACTTTTTTTGACTTTGACTTTCTCTGACTTTAAGCTATAATATAATCAATGAAGGTCACAAAAGGTCAAACTTGTATATTAATTGCAAATAGTCTATGTGGCAAAGGAGTGATAAAAATGCGTATGAGTGATTTAGTGGCACAGCACATACTTGCTATGCTTGATGAACAAAACGGAAATGCTGAAATTCGTCGCAATGAGCTTGCAAGTGACTTAGGATGCGTGCCAAGTCAGATAAATTATGTGATAACCTCACGTTTTACCCCCGAACAGGGTTATATTGTTGAAAGCCGCCGAGGCGGCGGAGGATATATTCGCATAACACGTGTAAAGGTTGATAAAGGTACAGCTATTATGCATATTGTAAATTCAATCGGAAACAGCATTGATAAAGCAACCGCTGAAATAATGATTAATAATATGTACAATCGGTCAATAATAGATGTACACACGGCAAAGCTGCTCCTTGCAGCAATGTCGGAAAGAGTATTTATGGAAGTTCCGTATCAGCTAAGAGATGTTTTAAGAGCGAGAATTTTCAAAAATATGCTTTTAACACTAAATGATTAATATAATTGAACGGAGTGATTTATATGAAGTGCCAGAAATGTGGTAAAAAAGAAGCAGATACTCATGTAAAGCGTGTAATCAACGGAGAATTTGAGGAGTATGATTTATGTTCAGATTGTGCAAAAGAGCTTGGATATACAAATATGTTCAGCAATTTTGAAAGTGATTTCAACAGTTTTTTAGCCGGCTTTTTCTCAAATGCATTGCCTGCAAGAACTCAAGCAACAAGATGTGAAGTATGTAACACCGGCTATGCAGATATTGCTCGCACAGGAATGATGGGCTGTGCAAATTGCTACAACATTTTTGCAGACCAGCTTATGCCTACAATTCGCAGAATCCACGGCAATATTACCCATTGCGGTAAACGCAGTAAGCCTTCTAAAATGGAAATTACTGAGGTTAAGGAAGAAAAACAAAATAGTAAATCTAAGATTGCTAAGCTTAAAGAAGAGCTTGATATTGCTGTAAAAAATCAGGAGTTTGAAAAAGCCGCTAAGCTTCGTGACGAAATAAAGGATATGGAGGAAAACAATGGATAATGTAGTAATGCTTACAAGAATACGTCTTGCACGTAATTTAAAGAAATATCCTTTTCCTTGCAGACTTAACACTGCAGGTAAAAATAAGGTTGCAAAAGATGTAGTTGACGCTATCAAAAATTCAAATTCAGTAATCGCAGACCAATTTGATGTGTTTGAGATTAAAAATCTTACAGAACCACAGCGTATTTCCTTTGTAGAAAGCCACCTTGCAAGTCCGGAGTTTATCAGCGACGTAAATGGCAGAGTAATCCTTGTTTCAAAGGATAAAACTATAAGCATAATGGTAAATGAGGAAGACCATATTCGTTTGCAGATTATCAAGAAAGGCTATGACCTTGATGAAGCCTACGATTTAGCAGATAAACTGGACACACTTCTTGATGAACAGCTTGATTTTGCTTTTGATGAAAAGCTTGGTTTTCTCACACAATGTCCAACAAACCTCGGTACAGGTATGAGAGCATCGGTAATGCTCCACTTACCTGCACTTCAGAGCAACAGGGCATTAAACAGAATTTCAGGCAATCTGCAAAAGCTGGGACTTACAATACGAGGTACCTATGGTGAAGGCAGTAATCCAAAGGGAGCAATGTATCAGCTCTCCAATCAGGTAACACTTGGTATATCGGAAAAATCTGCAATCGACAATTTAAAGAACATTACCAATCAGCTTGTTAATCAGGAGCTGCAGGCACAGCAGAGAATAGTAAAGAGTATAGAAACACAGGATGAAATCTCAAGAAGTCTTGGTATATTAAAATCTGCAAAGCTCATTTCCTGTGAGGAAGCAATCAAACTGCTTTCAAATGTTCGCTTGGGCATAGAGTCGGGTGTAATAGAAAACCTGAATATTGATATCATTGACAGCTTAATTACGGATATACAGCCTGCCACAATTATGGTAAACAAAAATGAAGAAATTGATCCACATGACAGAGATATTATAAGAGCAGGTATAATCAGAGAAAGGTTATTATAAACTTGTAGAAGCCTGCATAGGAGGTTTTTATTATGTATGAATTCAAAAATTTTACACAAAAGGCTAACAAATCATTAAATATCGCAATTTCCTCTGCTGAGGAAATGGGGCATAGCTATATCGGTACAGAGCATCTGCTTTTAGGACTTATTAAAGAGGGGACGGGAGTTGCTGCAACAGCCTTAAAAGAAGCAGGTTTAAGTCCGGAAAAGCTTGAAGAAAAGATTATTGATATTAGCGGCAAAGGCTTACAAACACATCTTACCCCTAATGATTTTACTCCACGCAGTAAGCGAGTAACCCAGAACGCAGTAATTATAGCGTCAAGAACAGGTTTAGGCTATGTAGGTACAGAGCATATTCTTTTAAGCCTTTTAAATGAAAAGGACAGCTATGCTTACAATTTCTTGTCAGAGCTTAACATTAATTTTGAAACTGTATTAGGCTCCCAGGATTATACAGCACAACAGAGCGTGGAAGGATATTCTGAAAGCGGTGCTTCACAAAACAGTCTTGAAAAGTTTGGCAGAGATTTAACCAAAGCGGCTAAAAACGGTGAAATTGATCCGGTAATCGGCAGAGAAAAGGAAATCAAACGTGTAGTTCAGATACTTTCACGGCGTACAAAAAACAACCCTGTATTAATAGGCGAACCGGGCGTAGGTAAAACTGCTGTAGCAGAGGGCTTGGCTTTGAAAATATGCGAGGGCAATGTTCCTGAAATTCTTAAAGATAAAAGAATTATAAGCCTTGATTTAACAGGAATGGTTGCCGGCTCAAAGTATCGCGGCGACTTTGAAGAGAGAATAAAGAATGCAATTGATGAGGTTAAAAAGTCTAAGAACATTATTCTTTTTATTGATGAACTTCATACAATTGTAGGAGCCGGTTCAGCAGAAGGTTCAACAGATGCAGCAAATATTCTGAAACCATCTTTAGCAAGAGGCGATTTTCAGGTTATCGGCGCTACCACCGTAAGCGAATACAGAAAGTATATTGAAAAAGACGCAGCCCTTGAAAGGCGTTTTCAACCGGTAAATGTAGGAGAGCCAAGTGAGGAAGATACGATATTAATCCTTAAAGGACTTCGTGATAGATACGAAGCACACCATAAGGTAAAAATCACAGACGAAGCAATAAAGGCAGCGGTAACTTTGTCATCAAGATATATTGCCGACAGATTTCTCCCTGATAAAGCAATTGACTTAATTGACGAGTCAGCCTCAAAGGTTAAGCTGGGTACATTAACAGCACCTCCAAAGCTAAAGGATCTTGAAGATAAAATCAAAGCTATGGAAGCAGAAAAGTCAAGTGCAGTTAATCAGCAGGAGTTTGAACGAGCAGCAAAAATCCGCGATGAACAGAAACAACTTCAAACACAGCTTGATGAAGAACAGGCAAAGTGGAATGAAAATAAATCCAACAGCTCCGGTCAGGTAATGGCAGAAGATGTTGCTAAAATTGTATCCGATTGGACAGGAATACCTGTAGTGAGCCTTACACAGGAAGAGTCGGAAAAACTACTGAAAATGGAAGAAATCCTTCATAACAGAGTTATCGGACAGGATGAAGCAGTAAAAGCAGTTTCAAAAGCTATCCGCAGAGGCAGAGTCGGACTAAAGGATCCAAAACGTCCCATAGGTTCATTTATATTCCTTGGACCTACCGGTGTAGGTAAAACAGAACTTTGCAAAGCCTTGGCACAGGCAATGTTTGGAGATGAAAATGCAATGCTCCGACTTGATATGAGCGAGTATATGGAAAAGCATACAGTAAGTAAGCTTATAGGCTCGCCACCGGGATATGTAGGCTTTGACGAAGGCGGCAGTTTTATAGAGAAAGTCCGCAAAAAACCATATTCGGTAATTCTTTTCGACGAGATTGAAAAAGCCCATCCTGATGTGTTCAACATTCTTTTGCAAATTCTTGAAGACGGACGCCTTACAGACTCACAGGGAAGAACTGTTGACTTTAAGAATACAATTATCATTATGACGTCAAACGTTGGTGCAAGGCATATTACCGAAAAGCAGAACAGTCTTGGTTTTACAAGTGATGAAAATGAAAATCAAAACATAAAGGAACTTGTAATGACAGAGCTTAAAAACCTGTTCAGACCGGAATTTCTTAATCGTGTTGATGATATAATTGTATTCAACAAGCTGACAAAGGAAGAAATCAAAAATATAGCTGCAAAAATGCTTTCAAATTTAAAAGTAAGACTAAAGTCTATGAATATTGAAATTGAGTTTACGGATAATGCACTTACTGAGATTGCAAATGTAGGATTCGATGATACCTACGGAGCAAGACCTTTAAGGAGAGCAATTACTAGTAAGATTGAGGATACATTATCTGAAAAAATCCTTGACGGTTCGGTCAGCAAGAACAGCAAAATTACCTGTGATTATAAAGATAACAGCTTTACATTTGAATAGTTTACAAAGCTTGGGCGGATTAATTCCGCCCTTGCTTTTTATCCCCTCCGGCAAGAAGATCCCCCACTTCTAAAGTGGGGGATGAATTGCGCCCCACTATTGACAAACTCTGAAATGTGTAATATAATATAATCAGTCGAAATAAGAAGGGCGGCTGAAGTATGATAAAATTAGACAATAATGCACATTCAGTGTTTTTGCTGCATTATCATTTGGTGTTGGTAGTGAAATATCGTCGAAAAGTGTTTGATGATAAAATTTCAGGCAGAGCAAA
>CAYRTG010000022.1:0-25445 GCA_964427365.1 uncultured Ruminococcus sp.
CAGGAAAAGTAACATTTACACTTGTTGAAAATGCAGACGGAACATTAACTCTTTCGTATTCAAGTTGATGGTTGATAACAACTACAAATCATGTTAAAAAATCAATCTATCAACCTATAAAGTTACATTTTCATTAAAAATCCAAGATTTTCAATTGATTAATCTCTGCTATGCAAGTTCAAAGAAGATTGTAACAGAAACACAGAGAAATTCAGTAGGAAATAATCGGTTAAGTTTGCTAATATGGATACGTTAGTGGCAACAATGTGTAAAAATGATTCAGCTAAAGGTTTGTGCAATGACAACATGTGAAAGTAACTGTAATCACAATGCAACAGGTGTTAAATATACCTTTACATTTAACACTTTAACTAATAAGCTGAATTGTTGCTAAAGTGTAATTTAAATAGCAATAATTTAGGCTCCGCAAAAAAATTGCGGAGCCTCTTTTTATAACCAACTACTTGTAAGAATAATCGTTTATGGTATAATAAAGACAAAAAGGACTGGTATGAATGTATATTTATGATTTAAGTAAAAATATATCTCAGGCAGAGCCATATGAGGGAGATCCGCAGACCGAGATTGAATTTCTAAAAAATATTGAAAATGGTGATATGTATAATTTAAGCAGTTTCTCAATGTGTACGCATACAGGAACACATATTGATGCGCCATTTCACTATGATAATGACGGAGAGAAAATCGGTGATATACGTCTTTCAACTTTTTATGGAAAATGCAGCGTAATATCATTTTCCGATTTTATTACCGGTGAAGATATGGAAAAGATATTGCCCTATTGTAAAAGAAGAATACTTTTCCACAGCACCGGAAACGCCTGCTTAATGTCCTCAGCAGCACAAGTTATAGCAGACAGTAAGGTTGTCTTGGTTGGTACAGATGAAAGTTCCATTGCAACTCCTTATGATGAGCACAGAACTCACACAATTCTTGCAAGAAAGGGAATATGCGTTATAGAAAATCTTAACCTTGAAGATATAAAGGACGGTCACGATTATACTTTATGTGCGTTTCCAATACGACTTGATGAATGTGAAGCTGCGCCTTGCAGAGCCATATTATTAGAACAGGAAAAAGGTTTTTAATATGAGTAAGTATAAAATTGCAGTGTTTGATTTAGATGGCACAATTGTAGATTCATTAGTAGATTTAGCACAATCTACTAATAAAGGACTTGAAAAAGCAGGACTTCCAACTCATTCAATTTCTGCATATTGTCGGTTTGTCGGCAATGGCAGAGATGTGCTTATAAAAAATGCAATGGGAGAGAAAGCAGGGGATAAAGCCTTAGCAAAAATTGTAAGAGAAACCTTTGATAAGGAATATACAATTCATTGCAATGACAATACTGCAAGCTATGAGGGCTGTCCAGAAATGCTTAAAAGCCTTACAGAAATGGGTGTTATGACAGGTGTTTTGTCTAATAAGCCTGATGAATTTGTTGGAAAAATACTTAAAAAAGTTTATCCAAACCATATTTTTACAGAGGCTTGGGGCAAGAAACCTGAATTGCCGAGAAAGCCTGACGGTACAAGCTTAATGGTTATGCTTGAAAAGATTAATCTTAAAACTGAAGATTGCCTTTATATTGGCGATAGTGATGTAGATGTGTTTACTGCAAATAACGCAGGGGTTGATATGATAGGTGTTCAGTGGGGTTTTCGTGGCAGAGAAGAACTGCTTTCGGCAGGGGCAAAGGTTGTAGTCAAAAATCCTAAGGAAATTTTGGAGTATATAAATGAACATTAATTATCAAAAGGAAATGGATAAGCTAATTGACAATAATATAATAAATAATATAACTCCAACATTATTGCTCCATGCTTGTTGTGGACCTTGTTCAAGCTATGTGCTGGAATATCTGTCAGAATATTTTAATATTATAGTTTTGTACTATAATCCCAATATAAGCCCTGAAAGTGAATACGAATACAGATTTAGTGAGGAACAGAGACTTATATCTGAAATGAATTTTAAAAACCGGGTTCAGCTTATAAAAGGCGATTACTTTCCCGAAACCTTTTTTAATGTTGTTAAAGGACTTGAAAAAGAACCTGAGGGCGGTAAACGCTGTGAGGTTTGTTTCAGACTAAGACTTGAGAAAGCTGCTAAGTTCTGTAAAAAAATAAATGCAGATTATTTTGCTACTACCCTTACTATTTCACCACTTAAAAATGCTGAAAAAATAAATGCAGTGGGAAAAGAAGCAGAAGAAAAATACGGAGTAAAATATCTTCCGTCGGACTTTAAAAAGAAAAATGGTTATAAGCGTTCTATAGAGCTTTCAAAAAAATACAATCTTTACCGTCAGAATTACTGCGGTTGCGTATTTTCTAAAGGAAACGGTGAGTATAAAAATGAATAAATTTGGCGTGATTTTTGATTTGGATGGTACCTTGTGGGATACAACTAATCAAGTTGTACCGGCATGGAATAGAGTTTTATCTCAATATTCAAATCTTAACAGACAAATATCAATAGATGAAATGCACGGCTTTATGGGAGAAAACATAGAAAAAATAGGGAGTAGCATATTACCTGATATAGACTTTGAAAACAGAATGAAGATAATACATAAATGTTGCAGAGAAGAAACTATATATCTTAAAGAAAAGGGCGGAGAACTTTACCCGGAAACTGAAGCTACTATAGAAAGTCTTTCTCAAAAATATAATTTATATATAGTAAGTAATTGTCAGGAAGACTATCTTAATGCATTTTTTGAATACCATAATCTAAGAAAATATATTAAAGATTATGAAACTGCCGGAAAAACAAAAGCCACTAAAGGAGAAAATATTAAAAAACTTATTGAAAGGAACGGACTTAGCAAAACGGTATATGTCGGAGATACCGGGTCTGATTATGATGCGGCACAGTATGCAGGCTGTTTTTTTATTTTTGCACAGTATGGATTTGGTAAAGTAGATAACGCTGATTACAGTATAAAAAATATTGGCAGTATTGTTAATTTGATACCTAAGATTTTTAATAACAGTAAATATTACACATACATATTGCGATGTCGGGATAATAGTCTTTATACAGGTATATGCACCAATGTAAAAAGACGTATGGATGAACATTTTAGTCAGGGGGAGAAGTGTGCAAAATATACACGTACCCATACTCCTAAAAAGCTTGAGGCAGTTTGGGAAAGTGATTGCAGAGTTTCAGCTTCAAAGCTTGAATACAGAATAAAAAGGCTTAGCAAACAGCAAAAAGAGAAGCTTATAGCTGACAACGATTTTTCTTGTTTAAGTGAGTCGGTAATCTCCGCTAATTTTAAAAGAATTTGTATTGAATAAATGTAAATTATATTATATAATATTTACAATATCCATTAGGAGGGTTTATTATGGTATTAGTAACAACAGAAACAATATCAGGTCAGAATATTCAGACTTTAGGATTGGTAACAGGCAGTACAGTTCAGTCAAAGAATGCATTTAAGGATATGGGTGCGGGCTTTAAGAGTATGGTAGGCGGTGAATTAGGTTCTTACAATAAAATGCTCAGTGAAGCTCGTGACCTTGCTATTCAAAGAATGATACAGCAGGCACAGCAGATGGGTGCAGACGCTATTGTAGCAATTAGATTTTCAAGTTCTTCTGTTATGCAGGGTGCTGCTGAAATCCTTGTAACAGGTACGGCCGTAATGTTTGAATAAAACTATTGGATAAAAATCAACAACATAAAACAAAAGCAAGACGCTCTGTACATTTTAGTATCAGAACGTCTTACTTTATGTGAATTAAAAAGGATAGGTAAAATAAAGAGTGTATATGCAATACACAATATTTGTGTATTTTTTTATTTATACACCGAAAAGCATTTCTCCGTAAGAAGGATATGGCCAGTAATCTGAAGCGGTATCTGTTTCCATATCATCACCAATAGCTCTTAGCTCCTGCATATTAGCAAAGATTGTGTCGCAGTAGAAGTCAGCATAAGCTTGCATATCGTTTTCAAACTCGCCTGCTTTAATAAGGTTATTAGCAAGCTCTTCAGCTTTGTTAGAGAAACAAACAAGTTTTTGACTAAGTGAAGTAATAAGCTTGGTTTCAAGCTCAACGGGAATTTCAGCAGAAAGGTCTTTCTTTGAAAGTGCTGTGTCTGTAAGTTCTTTCACATATTCTGTAACAGCCGGGATAATATCCTTCTTAGCCATATCAAGCATTGTAAGTGCTTCAATGTTAATAAGTTTAGCATAGTTTTCAAGGTCAACTTCGTAACGAGCGTAAAGCTCTTCTTTGCTGAATACATTGTTTTCGGTAAAAAGCTTAACGTTCTTTTCATCCATATAATGAGAAACAGCCTGCGGAACACTTTTAAGGTTAGATAAACCTCTTTTTTCAGCTTCAACAACCCACTCAGGTGCATAGTTGTTGCCGTTAAATATAATTCTATCGTGAGCTTTGATTGTCTTTGCAATAAGTTTCTTAACTGCCTTGTCAAAGTTTTCAGCATTTTCAAGCTCATCAGCAAACTGCTTTAATATTTCTGCAACAGCTGTGTTAAGTACAATGTTAGGACTTGCAATATTAACAGAAGAACCTAACATTCTAAATTCAAATCTGTTTCCTGTAAACGCAAACGGAGAAGTACGGTTACGGTCTGTTGTGTCCTTCTTGAAGTCAGGGAGAACCTCTA
This sequence comes from uncultured Ruminococcus sp., assembly GCA_964427365.1. Taxonomy (GTDB): domain Bacteria; phylum Bacillota; class Clostridia; order Oscillospirales; family Acutalibacteraceae; genus Ruminococcoides. The sequence goes on from CAYRTG010000022.1 coordinate 4,678, forward strand.
CGCCCATCTGCATTTGTTTTTTGCCTTCACCTTCATATTCCGTACCTTCCTCAATTGCTTTTATGACTGCCTCAAGTTCATCGCCTAAGAAAATTGAAATAATTGCAGGAGGCGCTTCATTAGCACCAAGACGGTGGTCATTACCTGCGGAAGCAACAGAAATTCTCAGTAAATCCTGATATTCGTCAACAGCCTTGATAATAGCAGCAAGGAAAAGCAAGAACTGAGTATTTTCAGCAGGATTTTTACCGGGCTTTAATAGGTTCTCACCGGTATTTGTTGAGATAGACCAGTTATTATGTTTACCCGAACCGTTTACACCTGCAAATGGTTTCTCGTGGAGTAAGCATACAAGATTAAACTTTTCAGCAACCTTTTGCATAACATCCATCATAAGCTCATTGTGGTCAACAGCAAGGTTTGTTGTTGTGAAAATAGGAGCAACCTCATGCTGAGAAGGAGCAACCTCATTGTGCTTTGTTTTAGCGTAAATGCCATAAGACCAAAGTTCTTTGTCAAGCTCAGCCATATACTGAGAAACCCTTGTTTTAATTGATCCAAAGTAATGGTCATCAAGCTCCTGACCTTTTGGTGCTTTAGCGCCAAAAAGAGTGCGTCCGGTATAAATTAAATCAGGACGAGCGTCATACATATCCTTATCAATTAGGAAGTATTCCTGTTCCGGACCAACAGTTGTCATAACTCTGGTAACATCTGTTTTTCCAAATAAATGTAAAATTCTTACAGCTTCTTTGGAAATACTCTCCATAGAACGTAAAAGAGGAGTTTTTTTGTCAAGAACCTCACCTGTATAAGAACAGAAAGCTGTTGGTATATAAAGAGTACCGTCTTTTGCAAAAGCATAAGATGTTGGATCCCATGCTGTGTAGCCTCTTGCTTCAAAAGTTGCACGGATACCACCGCTTGGAAAAGAAGAAGCATCCGGCTCACCCTTGATAAGCTCTTTGCCGCTGAAGCTCATAATAACCTGACCGCCACCCTGAGGGGTAATGAAGCTGTCGTGTTTTTCAGCAGTAATACCTGTAAGAGGCTGAAACCAGTGTGTATAGTGAGTACAGCCTTTTTCAATAGCCCACTCTTTCATTGCATGTGCAACAGAGTTTGCAACGTCGGGGTCAATAGCTTTTCCGTCCTGAATAGTTTTCTTTAAAGCTGTATAATCAGGTTTTGGCAGTCTTTTTTTCATTACATCGTCATTAAAAACATTGCATCCAAAAATTTCCGGAACATTAATCATTTTATTACTCTCCTTATAATTACATAAATTAACACGAAAAAAGGCACTGCAAGTAAACTAACCTGCAGCACCTTTGCTGTGTCTTTGCTGTTAGTATATAACTTTGTTTTTGATTTGTCAATAGGTAAATTTTAAAAATTAAAAAAATTTAGAAAATTGCAAGAATATAAAAATAACTTGCAAAATTATTACAATTATTCTTATTTTTTAGAGAAATTTTACAACAAAAAGAATATTAAATAAACAAAAATTGCAAAATCTCTTGACACTATGAATTTATAGCTATATAATATAGAGCAGAATTGTATATGTCTTTACATTATATATTCATTAATCATTTTTTATTCGTGTCTAGCTTTTAGGCTTGTTGAGAATTAAGGAGGAAAAAGTATGCTAATGCGAGAGGGAGAGGTAAGGATACCGTCAGGCTGTGCTATTTCAGGTATGATTTCTCTTGACGGTACAAAGCACAACGGTGAGGATATAATGAAATCCATTGCTGTAATGCACGACCGTTCAAACGGACTTGGAGGCGGTTTTGCGGCTTATGGAATTTATCCTGAGTTTAAGAATTTTTATGCTTTCCATATCTTTTATGACAGCAGAAGGGCTAAAGATGAGGCTGAAAGTTTTATTAATGAGCATTTTGAAATTGCCAGTATGTCTGTAATGCCAACAAAAACAATTAAGGAAATTACCAACGAACCAATGATTTGGAGATATTTTCTTAAACCATTAGTATATAAGGTCGAAAGAACACAAGTTGATGAAGATGAATTTGTATTCCGTTGTGTAATGTCAATTAATACAAAAATTAACGGTGCATATGTATTTTCATCCGGCAAGGATATGGGCTCATTTAAGGCTGTTGGTTATCCCGAGGATGTTGGTCGTTTCTACCGTCTTGATGAATATGAGGGCTACTCATGGACAGCTCACGGTCGTTATCCAACAAATACACCGGGTTGGTGGGGCGGAGCTCACCCGTTTTCAGTTCTTGATACATCAGTAGTTCATAACGGAGAAATTTCTTCCTACGATGCTAACAGACGTTCCATAGAAATGTTTGGCTATAAATGTACATTACTTACAGATACAGAAGCAATTGCATATATTGTTGACTATCTCGTTCGCAAACAGGGTATGAATCACGAAGATGCGGCTCACGTTATGGCAGCACCCTTCTGGTCAACAATTGAAAATATGAATGAAGAAGATAAAGAATACTATACATATATCAGAAACGCTTACGCAAGCTTGCTTGTTACAGGACCTTTTTCAATTATTGTAGGCTACAAGGGCGGACTTATGGCATTAAATGACAGACTAAAGCTTCGCTCAATGGTAATCGGACAGAAGGGCAACAAAGCATATATGGCAAGTGAAGAATCGGCTATCCGTATAATTGAGCCTGACCTTGATAAAATCTGGGCTCCATTAGGCGGCGAGCCGGTAATCTTCAATGTAAAGGGAGGCGTGGAATAATGAAAGAATTTGTATCTCCACAGAACTTTGTACCCTCAGATTTTGAAGTGGTAAGGAACTCTGATAGGTGTATAGCCTGCAGAGTATGTGAAAGGCAATGTGCCAATGAAGTTCATTGGTATGACAGTGATTTAGGAAAAATGTTAAGTGATGAAACAAAATGTGTGAATTGTCACCGTTGTGTTTCTTTATGCCCAACACGTGCATTAAAAATTGTTAAAAATAACGATACATATCGTCCGTCAGCTAACTGGACCGGTCATGTTATTGACCAGCTAATCAGACAGGCGGGTACAGGCGGAGCATTATTAAGCTCAATGGGTAACCCTGAAGAATACCCTATTTATTGGGATAAAATGCTTATTAATGCATCTCAAGTTACAAACCCGTCTATCGATCCTTTACGTGAGCCTATGGAAACAAGAGTTTTCCTTGGTAAAAAGCCTTATTCTATTGAGCGTGATGAAAACGGAAAGGTTATCAATAACCTTGCTCCGCAGTTGAAGCTTGATGTTCCGGTAATGTTTTCAGCCATGTCCTATGGAGCTATTTCATATAATGCCCATAAGAGCCTTGCTATGGCAGCGGAAAAGCTTGGAACATTTTATAACACAGGCGAGGGCGGACTTCATAAGGATTTCTATCAGTATGGCCCTAATACTATTGTACAAGTAGCTTCAGGACGTTTTGGTGTATATAAGGATTACCTTGAAGCAGGTGCTGCAATAGAAATAAAAATCGGTCAGGGAGCAAAGCCCGGCATTGGAGGACATTTACCCGGACAAAAGGTAACGGTTGACGTATCACAGACGCGTATGATTCCAATGGGAAGTGACGCTATTTCTCCGGCGCCGCACCACGATATTTATTCAATCGAGGACTTAAGACAGCTTGTTTTCACATTGAAAGAAGCTACAGCATATAAAAAGCCTGTTATTGTAAAGATTGCAGCAGTACATAACGTAGCAGCTATTGCCAGCGGCGTTGCTCGAGGCGGTGCTGATATAATTGTAATTGACGGCTTCCGTGGAGGTACAGGCGCTGCACCTACACGTATCCGTGACAGCGTCGGTATTCCCATTGAACTGGCATTGGCATCAGTTGACCAGCGTTTAAGAGATGAGGGCATAAGGAACCACATAAGCCTTGTTGTAGGCGGTTCAATCCGAAACAGCGCAGATATTGTTAAGGCTATTGCCTTAGGGGCAGATGCTGTGTATATCGGCACAGCAGCCCTTATTGCCCTAGGCTGTCACCAATGCAGAAACTGCCATGGAGGCAAATGTAACTGGGGGATTGCAACTCAGCGTGCCGACCTTGTTAAACGTCTTAACCCTGAAATTGGCGCACAAAGACTTGTTAACCTTGTAACTGCATGGAACAACGAAATCAAAGAAATAATGGGCGGTATGGGAATAAACTCTATCGAATCATTAAGAGGCAACAGACTTATGCTAAGAGGTGTAGGTCTTACAGAGAAAGAGCTTGAAATTCTTGGAATCAAGCACGCAGGAGAATAAGGGGGTATCATTATGAAAAAAGTTTGGATAAATGAAGAATGGTGCCTTGGTTGTCACCTTTGTGAATATAATTGTGCATACGCTAATTCAGGCATTGATGATATGGTTAAGGCTCTTAAGAATAAAAATATTAATCCTCGTATTCGTATTGAAGAGGGAAACAGCATTAATTTTGCTGTTCAATGTAGGCATTGTGAAGATCCTATTTGTGTAAAAAGCTGTATTTCAGGCGCACTGTCACAGTCTGAGGGATTAATTACTATTGATCAAAGTAAATGTGTAGGATGTTATACCTGTGTTATGGCTTGCCCATATGGTTGCATTATGCCAAGTGAAGAAGGTCCTATGCAGAAGTGTGAGCTTTGTACTAAAAATGGTTGTGAGCCGGCTTGTGTAAAAGGCTGTCCCAACAACGCAATAGTATATGAGGAAAGGTGAGGCGAAATATGAATTACGTAATTATCGGTAACTCAACAGCAGCAGTTGGCTGTATAGAAGGTATCAGAAAAGTTGATACAAAGGGAAAAATTACAGTTATTTCCGATGAACCTCATCACACATACGGTCGTCCCCTTATTTCATATATGCTTTTAGGAAAAACCGATGAGGAGCATATGAAATACAGACCTGATGATTTTTATGAAAAAAATTCCGTAACAACAATTCTTGATAAAAAGGTTGTTTCAATTGATAAGGATAAAAAGTCGGTAAAACTTAACAGCGGTAAGTCTGTAAAATATGACAAGCTCCTTGTAGCAACAGGCTCACGTCCTTTTATCCCGACAATGAAGGGATTGGATAAGGTTAAAAAATGCTTTAACTTTATGACCATTAATGATGCTAAAGCCCTTGGTGAAGCTATAGACAGCAACTCAAAAGTACTTGTAATCGGCGCAGGACTTATTGGACTAAAATGTGTTGAGGGTATTGTTGATAAGGTTAAGTCTGTTCAGGTTGTCGATCTTGCAAACAGAATTTTGCCAAGCATTCTTGATGTAAAAGGCTCTGCATTGGTACAGAAATTTCTTGAAGATAAAAAGAACATTCAGTTTACACTAAATGACAGCGTTTCTGAATTTACGAAAAACTCAGCTACATTAAAAAGCGGCAAAACAATTGACTTTGACGTGGTGGTTGTTGCAGTAGGTGTAAGGCCAAATACTGAACTTGTTTCGGAAATCGGAGGAGAGGTGCAGAGGGGTATTTTGGTGAATACAAAAAGCGAAACCTCAATACCTGATATTTACGCTGCAGGGGACTGCACAGTAAGTCACAATATAGCAACTGATGAAGATCAGATTATTGCAATTCTTCCTAACGCGTATTTACAGGGAGAAGCTGCAGGTATGAATATGGCAGGACAGAAAAAGGTATTTGACAATTCTGTTCCTATGAATGCTATAGGCTTTTTTGACTATCATATTATTACAGCAGGCGCTTACATCGGAGATACATATGTAGTGGAAAACGGCGAGGAATATAAATGCCTGTTCACAAAGGACGGCTATCTCAAAGGCTTTATTATGATTGGCAATGTAAGCAAGGCAGGTATTTATACAGCATTAGTCAGGAACAAAACACCTTTGTCACAGATTGACTTTGATTTGATTAAAGACAACCCACAGCTTATGGCTATGGCAAAATCCTACAGAAACGAAAAACTGGGAGGTGTCCTATGATGAAAATTACAGCAGGCTCAATGCATTTTAAGGATTTAAATAGTCTTGTGCGTCAGTCTCAGGAAAAAAATATAACAATATATAATTGTATGGGACAGCGCTACATCGGAGCTGCTTCCAATGGTAAGAAAATAACAGTAAAGGGTACTCCCGGTAATGCCCTTGGATGTTACCTTGACGGTTCGGATATTATAGTACACGGAAACGCACAGGACGCAACCGGAGATACAATGAATACAGGCAGAATTATTGTTCACGGAAACTGTGGCGATACTACAGGCTATGGAATGCGTGGGGGGAAAATTTTTGCTCGTGGTGACAGCGGCTACCGTACAGGAATACATATGAAATCTTATCTTGACAATCCTCCTGTTGTAGTAATCGGAGGTGCTGCAGGAACGTTTCTTGGAGAGTATCAGGCAGGAGGATACATAATAGTATTAGGTATGAACACCAAAAGAAAAAGTATTGTGGGCAACTTTTGCGGCACAGGAATGCACGGTGGCAAGATGTATCTAAGGTGTTCTCTAAAAGATATTCCAAGCAGTATGCCGGTTCAGGTTAAGGCTGAAGCCGCAACAAAAGAGGATATGGTGGAAATCGATGGATATATTACAGAATATTGCAAGCTGTTTAAAGAGGATAAGGAGAAAATTCTTAATCACGAATTTGTTGTAATAACACCAAACTCTGCAAACCCATATCACAATTTGTATGTTCATATTTAAAGATTGTCTTAAAAGACTGCGGATTTTTTCGCAGTCTTTTTTCTGAAATCCTATAAATAAAAATATTTTTTATATAATTCTAATATGTAATAACTTTTAGCTATAAATACATTAAAATAATATGTTGGTGATGTTTATGAAAACAGCATTGATTGTATCCAAAACGGAAACAAGCATAAAAGCCATTGCACAGCTTCTGAGACTGGAAAGCTACAAAGCTATTGATTGTACGATTTCAACTGAGGATGCAAAGGATAAAATAAGCCGAAAGACTTATGATTTAATAATTATTAATACTCCGTTGGAAGAAGAAAACGGAATTGACTTTTCCGCTTATTGCGCCGGCAACACCAAGGCCTGCGTAATATTAATGGTGCAACAAGAAAAGGCTATAGAAGTAGCTGAAATGGTTTCATCTTATGGAGTTTTAGTTATTCAGAAGCCGATAAACAAGCATATGTTCCACCATTACCTTATATTTACCCAATGCTTTAAGGAACGAATGTTAAACTTTGAAAAGGAAAATGAAAAACTAAAGTTTAAACTTGAGGAAACTAAAACTATTACAAGAGCCAAGCTCCTGCTAATGCAATGCTTGCTTATGACGGAGCAACAGGCTCACCGCTACCTTGAAAAGCAGGCTATGGATATGCGTACAAGCAAGCTTGAGGTAGCAAAACAGGTTATCAGAACCTACGAAAACTAGGATTTATAGTTCAGATTTACTGAATTATACAAAACCGGAATTTGAAAGGAAGGTTATATTATGAGCCGCAAAGTCTATTTGATTCTTGAAAACGGCACATATTTTGAGGGCAAATCTTTTGGATTTGAAAAAGAAACTACGGGAGAGCTTGTTTTTACAACAGCAATGACAGGCTATCTTGAAACACTCACCGACCCTAGCTATTATGGCCAAGTGGTTATTCAGACATTCCCTCTTATTGGAAACTATGGGGTTATTCCCTCTGATTTTGAAAGTGATACTCCAGCCCTAAAAGCCTATATTGTCAGAAATTGGTGCCAAGCTCCCAGCAACTTCCGTTGTCAGGGGGATCTTGACACTTTTTTAAAAAGTGCAAAAATACCGGGAATGTACGATATTGACACTCGTGCATTAACAAAAATTGTAAGAGAATACGGTGTAATGAACTGTAAGCTTACATATACTCTTGATAATTTTGAAAAAGATATTTTGGAAATTAAACCTTATATTGTTAAGGACGCAGTAAAAAGTACATCTGTAAAGGAGAAGAAAACCTTTAAGTCTAAGGAGCCAAAGCTTGATGTAGTGCTTATCGACTATGGGGCAAAGCACAATATCGGCAGAGAGCTTGTTAACAGAGGCTGCAATGTAACTGTTGTACCTTATAATACATCGGCAAAGGATATTTTAGCTATGAATCCCGACGGCATAATGCTTTCAAACGGTCCCGGAGATCCACAGGAAAATATTGAAGCAATTGCAACATTAAAGGAACTTTGTACTCATAAAATTCCAACATTCGGAATTTGTCTTGGACATCAGCTTCTCGCATTATCACAGGGTGCAAAAACAGAAAAACTTCACTATGGACACAGGGGTGCTAATCAGCCTGCTAAGGATGTTGAAACCGACAGAGTTTATATTACTTCTCAAAACCATGGATATGCCGTAATTAATAAATCTGTTCCCGAGAACAGTCGGGTAAGCTTTGTAAACGGTAATGACGGAACTTGTGAAGGCATTAACTATACTGATATGCCGGCTTTCTCAGTTCAATTCCATCCTGAGGCTTGCGGCGGTCCAAAGGATACAGCCTTCCTCTTTGACCGCTTTATTAGCTTAATGGAAGATAACAAGGAAAAACAGTACATAATTTAGTAATATATAGACTATAGATTATTTTGAATAAGGAATGATATTATGCCACTAAAACCTGATATTAAGCGTGTAATGGTAATTGGCTCAGGTCCTATCATTATAGGACAGGCAGCAGAGTTTGACTATGCCGGAACACAGGCTTGTCGTGCATTAAAGGAAGAGGGACTTGAAGTTATACTTGTAAACTCAAACCCTGCTACAATTATGACAGACAATGCGATGGCAGATAAGATTTATATTGAACCTTTAACATTGGAAACTGTTAAGCGAATTATAATTAAGGAAAAGCCTGACTCACTTCTTTCAACACTTGGAGGACAGACGGGTCTTACACTTTCAATGCAGCTTGCAAAGGAAGGCTTTCTTGAAGCAAACGGAGTTAAGCTTTTAGGAGCAGTACCTGAAACTATCGACAAGGCTGAGGACAGACAGATGTTCAAGGATACTATGCTTGAAATCGGTCAACCGGTTATTCCCTCAACTGTTGTAACAGATGTTGAGTCAGCAGTAAATTTTGCAAATGAAATAGGTTATCCTGTAATTATCCGTCCTGCATTTACACTTGGCGGTACAGGGGGCGGTATTGTAGATAATGAGGAAGAATTAAGAGAGATTACAGCAAACGGGCTTGAGCTTTCTCCAATCACGCAGGTACTTGTTGAGAAATGTATTTCAGGTTGGAAAGAAATTGAGTTTGAGGTAATGCGTGATTCTTTAGGCAATGTAATTACAGTTTGCTCAATGGAAAATTTTGATCCTGTTGGCGTGCACACCGGCGACAGTATTGTAATCGCTCCTGCAGTAACACTTGCGGATAAGGAGTATCAGATGCTCCGTAGTGCAGCATTAAATATTATTTCAGCATTAAAGGTTGAAGGTGGTTGTAATTGTCAGTTTGCCCTTAATCCTGAAACCTTTGAATATGCAGTAATTGAGGTAAACCCTCGTGTATCTCGTTCATCAGCGCTTGCTTCAAAAGCAACAGGCTATCCTATTGCTAAGGTTGCAGCAAAGATTGCAATCGGTTACACACTTAATGAAATAAAAAATGCCGTAACAGGCTCAACCTATGCCTGCTTTGAACCTGCACTTGACTATGTTGTAGTCAAGTTGCCAAAGTGGCCCTTTGATAAATTTGTTTATGCAAAGCGTACTTTGGGTACACAGATGAAAGCTACCGGCGAGGTTATGGCTATTGCTCCAACATTTGAGCAGGCTATGATGAAAGCCGTACGTGGTGCAGAAATTTCCCACGATACAATGGATGATAAAATGTTTGAGGAAATGTCAAATGCTTCGATTATTGACCGCCTTAGTATTTGTGACGACCTTAGAATGTTTTGTGTTTATGAAGCACTTAAACGCGGCATTTCTGTTGATAAGATTCACAAAATTACAATGATTGATGAGTGGTTTCTTGAAAAGCTTCTTAATATTGCAAGGGTAGGAGAAAAGCTTAAGGAGAGCAAGCTTACAGAGGAGCTTTACTTACAGGCTAAAGAGCTTGGCTACCTTGACAGAACAATTGAAAAATTCAGCGGACAAAATGTAAAAAATCCTTTAATTCCCGTATATAAAATGGTTGATACCTGTGCAGCAGAGTTCAATGCTGAAACACCTTATTTCTACTCAACCTATGATAAGGAAAACGAGGCTGCAAAGTTTATTGCTGAAAAGAACAGCAAAAAGAAAACTATAATAGTATTCGGCTCAGGTCCAATCAGAATCGGACAGGGAATTGAGTTTGACTATGCTTCCGTTCACTGCGTTTGGGCTCTTAAAAAAGCCGGTTATGATGTTGTTATTGTAAATAACAACCCTGAAACAGTATCGACTGACTTTGATACTGCTGACAGACTTTACTTTGAACCTCTTACCACAGAGGATGTAATGGGCATTATTAAAACAGAAAAGCCTTTCGGAGTAGTAGTTGCATTTGGAGGTCAAACAGCTATCAAGCTTACAAAATATCTTGACGACAATGGAATTAATATCCTTGGAACGTCATATGATGCTATTGATATGGCAGAAGACAGAGAGCGTTTTGATGAGCTTCTTGAAAAATATAATATTGCAAGAGCAAAGGGCGTAACAGTAATGACCTGCGAGGAAGCCCTTGAAGCAGGAAATCAAATTGGCTATCCTGTACTGCTAAGACCTTCCTATGTTTTAGGCGGTCAAAATATGATTATTGCCTTTAATGATGAAGATGTTAAGGAATATATGGAGATTATCCTTGCACAGAAAATTGAAAATCCAATTCTTATTGACAAGTACCTTATGGGTACGGAACTTGAGGTTGACGCAATATGTGACGGAGAGGATATATTAATTCCGGGTATTATGGAGCATATTGAGCGTGCAGGAGTACATTCCGGGGACTCAATTGCAGTGTATCCTGCATGGAATGTAACTGACCAAATGGTTAAGACTATTATTGAGTCAACACGTAACCTTGCATTGTCCCTAAAAACAAAGGGCCTTGTAAATATTCAGTACCTAATTTATGAGGATAAGCTTTATGTAATTGAGGTAAACCCTCGTTCATCACGTACAATACCTTATATTAGTAAGGTAACAGGGGTGCCGATGGTGGATTTGGCAACAAGAGCAATGCTTGGTGAAAGTCTTAAGGATATGGGCTACGGTACAGGTCTTTATAAGAAATCGCCTTACTTTGCGGTAAAGGTTCCTGTATTCAGCTTTGAAAAACTAATTAATGTAGATAACCACTTGGGACCTGAAATGAAGTCAACAGGTGAGGTATTAGGAATAGCAGAAACACTTGAGGAGGCTCTTTATAAGGGACTTATCGGTGCAGGATATAGAATGCAGCGTGGAGGCGGTGTATTTATTACAGTCCGCAACTCTGACAAAGCAGAAATCGGCGACATTGCAAAAATGTACGCTGATATGGGCTTCAAGATTTATGCTACAACAGGTACCGCCGATGCCCTTAAGCCATATAACATTGATGCAGTAAGAGTTAAGAAAATCCACAAGGATGCAAATAATAACACACTCTCACTAATTGAAAGCGGAAAAATTCAGTATGTTATTTCAACATCTGCAAAGGGCAGAATTCCAAGCAGAGATTCAGTTAAAATTCGCCGTAAGACAGTTGAGAGAAATATTCCTTGTCTTACATCACTTGATACTGCAAAGGCACTTGCTAAGTGTCTTAGAAGTAAATATTCCCAGCACAGCACAGAACTTATTGATATAAATAATATGAGGTCTGAAAAAATGAAACTAGAGTTTACTAAAATGCAGGGTATAGGCAATGACTATATTTACTGCAGTACATTTAATCAGGAAATCAACAACCCTGAAGCATTGTCAGTAAGACTTTCCGATCGCCACTTTGGTATAGGCGGTGACGGCATAATTTTGGTTTGCCCATCAGATGTAGCAGATGCAAAAATGCGTATGTTTAACCTTGACGGCAGCGAAGGAAAAATGTGCGGCAACGGTATCCGTTGTGTAGGTAAGTTCCTTTATGACCACAATATGATTGACATTAAGAAAAAGGACGAAATCACAATTGAAACCCTAAGCGGTATTAAAAACCTTAAGGCCTATACTCAGGACGGCGAAGTTAAAAGACTTCGTGTCGATATGGGTAAGGCAGAGCTTAATCCAAAGAATATCCCTGTTAAATGCAACAAGGATAAAATGATTAACGAAAAGGTAAATATCAGCGGAGAGGATTACAATGTGACCTGTGTATCAATGGGTAATCCCCATTGCGTAGTATTCATTGATAATGTTGATGGTCTTGATATCGAAAATGTGGGACCGAAGTTTGAAAATGACCCCTTATTCCCTGAACGTGTTAATACAGAATTTGTGAAAGTTCTTAATGACCATACAATCAAAATGAGAGTATGGGAGCGTGGTTCAGGGGAAACATGGGCTTGCGGCACAGGAGCCTGTGCAGTTGCAGTTGCAGCTTGTGAAAACGGCTTCTGCAAAAAGGGCGAAGATATTACCATTAAGCTAAAAGGCGGCGACTTGGTAATTAATTATACAAATGATACTGTGTATATGACCGGAGATGCCGAAAAAGTATTTGACGGTGTTGTAGAGATATAAGGAGGATAAGCAATGACAAAGTATGTATTTGTAACAGGCGGTGTTGTATCAGGCTTAGGAAAAGGTATTACTGCCGCATCTTTAGGTCGACTTTTAAAGGACAGAGGCTTAAAGGTAGCTGCACAGAAGCTTGACCCATATATCAATGTTGATCCGGGTACTATGAGTCCCTATCAGCATGGTGAGGTTTATGTAACAGAAGACGGTGCAGAAACTGATCTTGACTTAGGTCACTATGAGCGTTTTATTGACGAAAACCTAAATAAATTCTCAAACCTTACTACAGGTAAGGTGTATTCAAATGTCCTTGAAAAGGAGCGTCACGGCGATTATCTGGGGGAAACGGTACAGGTAATTCCACACATTACAAACGAAATCAAATCTTTTATTTATCAGGTTGGCAAAAAGACAAATGCCGATGTTGTAATTACGGAAATCGGAGGTACAGTTGGCGATATAGAATCTCAGCCTTTCCTTGAGGCTATCCGTCAGGTTTCACTTGAAGTGGGACTTGAGAACAGTTTGTTTGTTCATGTAACATTAGTTCCATATATCCGTGGTTCCGAGGAGCATAAATCGAAGCCCACACAGCACTCAGTAAAAGAGCTTCGCTCACTTGGTATTAATCCCGACGTAATAGTTTTACGTTGTGACAAGCCCCTTGAAGAGTCAATTTTTAAGAAAATTGCAATGTTTTGTAATGTTAAGCCTGACTGCGTAATTGAAAACATTACAATTCCTGTTCTTTATGAAGCACCCATGATGCTTGAAAGAGCAAACTTCTGCGACGTTGTATGTCGTGAATTAGGCATAGATGCTCCTAAAGGTGAAATGAAGGCTTGGAAAGAAATGCTTTCAAGAATTAATGGCAGAAACAAAAACTGTAAAATTGCACTTTGCGGTAAATACGTTCAGCTTCACGATGCATACCTTTCTGTTGCAGAGGCTCTTCGTCACGCCGGCTATGAAAACTCATCATTTGTAGATATTAAATGGGTTGATACAGAGCTTATTACAGAATATACTGTGGACGAGCTGTTAGGGGATGTTGATGGTATCCTTGTACCGGGCGGCTTTGGCAATCGTGGTGTTGAAGGTAAAATCAAAGCTGCTCAGTATGCAAGGGAAAATAACATTCCATACCTTGGTATTTGCCTCGGTATGCAAACTGCTGTTATGGAATTTGCAAGAAATGTACTGGGATATACTGATGCTAATTCGAGCGAGTTTACTCCTGAGGGCAAGCATAATGTCATTGATCTTATGCCTGACCAGCAGGGTGTAGTAGATATGGGCGGCACAATGCGCCTTGGTGCATATCCTTGCGTAATTCGTGACAAAACTATTATGTCACAGGCTTACGGCAAAAAGGAGATTACAGAGCGTCATCGTCATCGCTATGAATTCAACAATACATATCGTGAAGAATTTGAGAAAAACGGAATGCACATTACTGGTACTTCTCCAAACGGACTTTTGGTTGAAACAGTTGAAATTTTTGACCACAAGTTCTTTATTGGTGTTCAGTATCATCCTGAATTCAAGTCGCGTCCAACCTGTGCTCACCCTATTTTCCGCGAGTTCATAAAGGCCAGTCTTGACAAATAATTAATTATTAATTATAAAGCCTTATAAATTAAGGTTATTTATTGGAGGAGAGATTTAAGTGGCAAAGATTAATGAAAACTATCTTAAGCTTGAAAAAAACTATTTGTTTATTAATATTGCAAAGAAGATAAACGCTTTTATTGAAGCAAACCCTGATAAAAAGGAGAACATTATCCGTATGGGTATTGGTGACGTAACACTTCCCATTGCACCTTGCGTTGTTGAAGCAATCAAAAAGGGTGCAGAGGAAATGGGTGTTAAAGAAACATTCAAAGGCTACGAGGACAGCGGTACAGGATACGACTTTTTAAAGGAAGCTGTTTCTAAGTATTATAAGAGCTTTGGGGCAGATGTTCCTGCTGATGAAATCAGAATCAGCGACGGTGCAAAGTCTGACTGCGGTAACATTGTTGACATTTTCGGCGATGACAATGTAATACTAATTACTGACCCTGCATACCCTGTATATGTTGATTCAAACCTTATGAACGGCAGAAAAGTTATTTATTCTGACGCATCGGAAGCAAATGGCTTTTGTCCTGTACCTGACTATAATGTACACGCAGATTTAATTTACCTTTGTTCACCAAACAATCCAACAGGCGCGGCTTTTAATTATGACCGACTTAAGGCTTGGGTTGACTATGCTATTGCAAATGAAGCTATCATTATTTATGACGCAGCTTATGAAGCATTTGTTACTGAAGAAGGTATTCCGAGAAGTATCTTCCAGGTTGAGGGTGCAAGAAAATGTGCTATTGAAATCTGCTCACTTTCAAAAACAGCAGGTTTTACAGGTATGCGTTGCGGTTATACGGTAATTCCAAAGGATTTACAGGTTGTGGCAAGTGACGGCACAGCGGTAAGTATTTCACAGCTTTGGGGCAGAAGACAAGGCTCAAAGTTCAACGGCGTTTCATATCCTGTGCAGTGCGGTGCAGCAGCTGTATTCTCTGAAGAAGGACTTAAGCAGATTAAGGTGAACCTTGAGTATTATAAAGAAAACGCGAAGGTTATTGCAAATGCAATGGATGAGCTTGGTATTGAATACACAGGGGGTAAAAACTCACCCTACATCTGGCTTAAGTGTCCAAATGGAATGGGTAGTTGGGAATTTTTTGATTACCTTCTTGAAAAAGCTAACGTAGTCGGTACACCCGGCGAGGGCTTTGGTAAAAACGGTGCTGGTTATTTCCGTCTTACTTCATTTGGAGATAAGGACAAAACAATTGAGGCTGTAGAGCGCATTAAAAAGCTTTTAACAAAATAATAAATTTATAATGAAGAATATCCGATTCATATATCTGCGCTAATAAGTAAGGATATCGGTTGTGAGGAGAATTTGATGAAAAAATTATATATCAGAATATGACACCAATTTTGTTAATATTTACAGTGATGTTTATAGGATTACTGATTGTTAATATTATAAGTCAGGATTTTGCTGAACTTTGGGTAATACTTGAGTTATGTGTAATTTTACTACTTGTTGTTTCAGTGGGTTATGTTAATCAGCCTATGATTAAAGCAGTAAAAACATTTAACAATGATTGCGACCCTTACCCGTTAATGAAAGTTACTGACGAATACTTAACCTTTGCAAAACCAAATCTGAACATTACAAATATTATACTTAACCGCAGTGCGGCGCTTAGCACTTTAGGCAGAAATGAAGAAGCTCTAAAGACTCTTTTAGACTACAGTATTGAGTCAAAGAAAAATATTCCCTTTCACGAAAAAATGTATTATTACAATAACCTGTCTTCTGTTTATTTATCTTTAGGTGACCTTGAAAACGGCATAAAATATATGGAATTAACTAAGCAGATAATGAGCAATCTTAAAAAGGTTAAGTTCAACAATATTCCTTTCTTAGAGGCGGAATGTTGCTTACTTACAGAAAATTACCAAGGTGCATTAAACTGCCTTAACAGTCAGACTGTTAGTTGTAAAAGACAGTCTGTAGGTATGGCTTATATGGCAGCAAAAATTCTTATAGGTCTTAATAATATTGAAGAAGCCAAAGCACAGCTTCAGTATGTAATATCTAACGGCAATAAGCTTGCAGAAGTACAAAAAGCAGAAAAGCTATTGTCAAAATTTAAAACTGAATAAATTCGGTCAAAATCCTTTTTTAAGCATATAATGTACTATCTGCACAGGCAGATTGTACAACTTAAAAAAGGGTAAAGTATTATGAAAATATATAATTGTAAATATGGAAACGGATATCCTGTAGAGAAGGATATGAAATGTGAGAAAGAATGCTGTGAAAAGTGTAATCCTTGTGATAACCGCAAGGACTGCCATTGTGAAACAACCCCTTGCATAACCTGTCGTGGCAATGACTGCTGTAGATGTATAGATGGTTGTACATCTTGCATAATGCCTGTGGATTATGCAAAATAATTTGAAAAAATCACTACCATGAATAATTTTGAAAAATAATTTCATATTATGTAACTTAATATTAAAAGGGAAGCTGCCATAACAAGACAGCTCCCTTTAGTTTTGTAAGTATAACCAAAAAATATCATATAATATTGTAGATTTAGCAAATTGAATATAGCAAAATAATACGATATAATATAAATGAATTATATATAATCACTGAAAGGATGAAAATAATGAAAGCTAAGACATTAAAAATTCTAGGTCTTATATTGGTGCTTTGTATGGTGATTAGTTGCTCAGCTTACGCAAATGCAGTAGATGCTGATTCAAAGTCAACTTCATCTAATTATGAAAACTCAACAGGTATTCAAGCAAGCACACAGGATGGTGTAATTCTCCATGCATTCTGTTGGTCTTATGATACTATCAAGGATAACCTGTCTGCAATTGCAGAAGCCGGATACAGCACAATTCAGACCTCACCGGTTCAGCAACCAAAGAATTATGGTAATTGGTATGATGTAACAGGTCAGTATTGGAAATTGTATCAGCCTCTTTCATATTCAATTGCAACTGAATCATGGCTTGGAACAAAAGAGGACTTAACTGAGCTTTGTGAAGAAGCACATAAGTATGGAATTAAAATTATTTGCGACGTAGTAATGAACCATCTTGGAAATAATACCAATGGTGATACAGGTACACTTTATGACGGAATTGCGGATATTTTTCCTGAGATTTATAAGGATTACGAAGAAGAGTTTTATAAAAAAACAGGAAATGCTAAGTATTTCCACAATTGCTATAACAACGCTTTAGACAGCAATGTGCAGTTTATAACACAAGGCTATGTAAATAATTTGATTTCTCTCAATACCGGTTCTGAGTATATTCAAAATCTTCATACAGGGCTTCTTAAGGAATGTGTTGACTGCGGTGTTGATGGCTTCCGTTTTGACGCAGCAAAGCATATTGAAACACCTGATGATGGAGCCTATGCTTCTGATTACTGGCCAAATGTATTAGGCGCAGCTTCTGAATATGCAAAGGAAACTCAGAACGGCAAAGAGCTTTTTTATTACGGAGAAATTCTCAACACAGTAGGCGAAGGCAGAAATGTCGAGTCTTATACAAAATATATGAGTGTTACAGACAGCCGTGTATCGGATCAGGTAACATCATATATTCATCAGGGCAATCCAAAGAGTACAGCTAACCTAATGAATAAATTGGGAGATAAGTCTTTCTTTGGCTCTGCACCTGATAAAACAGTTTTATGGGCAGAATCTCACGATACATACCTTGGAAGCTCAGGAAACACAAGCAAAATTTCCAATGATGAAATTATTAAGTCATGGGCACTTAATGCTTCACGTAAAGACGCAACAGCACTTTACTTTGCAAGACCAGGGGTGCTTATGGCAGAGGTCGGCGACCTTAGCTGGAAGTCAACAGCAGTTTCTGAAATCAACAAGTTTCACAATATATTTGTAGGACAGGATGAAGTAATTTCCTGCAGCGGTGACTTTGTATATAATCAGCGTGGCGATTCAGGTGTTGTAATCGTAAACGTAAATGGTAATGATACTGATGTAAGCCTGAGTACAACAATGGCAGACGGCACATACACAGATACAATCACAGGCAATACTTTCACAGTTTCAGAGGGTATGATTTCAGGCAGAATCGGCTCAACAGGTATTGCTGTGGTATATGAGGGCTCTGTATCACCAAAGGTAACAGTAAGCAAGGGCAATACAAGTTTTAAGGGTGAAACATTTACATTTACTGCAACAGTAGAAAATGCTGATACTGCTACTTATCAGATTGGTGAAGATGCGCCTGTTTTATTTGCAGATACAGCATCAATCACAGTCGGTGAAGGATTTGATTATAATACAAAGATTCCTGTAACATTAACTGCAACAAAGGGTGACCGGACATCAACCGTTACTTATTACTATGAAAAGCTGAAGCCTGCAGGCACAGGACTTTATGTGTTCTTTGATAACTCAAAAGCTCAGTATAACGAAGTTTATTGCTATGCATTTGACAGATATAATAACAATGATAATTACGCAATAAATAACCGCAGCTGGCCGGGAGAAAAAATGGACTATGATGAGGCAACAGGTTTATATTACTATGAGATTCCTGATGTTTCAGCTACATTAACAGTTCCAATTGGCGATTCTACAAAGGAAGTGAATCTTAGCCTTACAAATAGCAGCACAGCCGGAGTAATCTTTACAAACGGTACAGGTAAACAGTATCCTGCTCAGTCAAGCTCAAAAGTACTTACTATTAATAGCAAAAACCATCTTCTTAACCCGACAAATCAGTGGAGCGAAACTGACTTCAAGCTTGGCAATCAATATGGTATGGCAGGCGACTGTGATTTCAACGATAAAGTTTCAATTTCCGATACATCATATATTCAGAAGTATCTGGTGGGCAAAAAGAAACTTGTATCAGTAGCAAGCAAAAATGCTGACGTTAACGGTGACGGCGAAATCACAATTGAGGACGCAACACTGATTCAGAAGTACTGTCTGGGTGTGAGTACAGGTTATGAAATAGGAGTAAATAAAATCGGTGAAATAATTGAAAACACAACGCCTGTAGAAACAGCAGCGTTGCCAACTACATAATCAATATAATAAATATTTAAAAGCACCTATGGTTTGATATCATAGGTGCTTTTAAGGGTTTGCCCGGAATTTGACAGTAACCGGTTAGTGTACTCTACAGTCTTGAAAGTGGCAAACAGCAGGAAAGTATATTTGGAGAATATCTGATAGCTATATACTGCATAAGGTCATTAACAAACGAATACCTTGCATCAGTTGGGTATGATGACATACTCAAAAGATACAAGGTACTGTACTCAAATTATTAACCACCATATACGGAACCGTACGCATGGTGATGTGAGAGGACAGCTGCTCAACTAATGGGTAACATCCTACTCGACTTAGTTAATTAGCAGCCACAGCCACTGTTGCAACCGCAGCCATTATCATCGTTGTTGCCGCAGCAACAGCAGAAAATGAGGATGATGAGAATAATCCAAATGCAACTATTTCCGCCAAAACAACCGTTGTTAAACATAAGTCTTTCCTCCTTTCGTTTACATTACATACTATTGAGAAAAGACAAATGTGTTACAGATTTTAAGATATTGCGCATTAATAATTCTAAATTTGAATTATTATGAGTCTTTATTTAACTCGGAGCAAAACTCGATGTAAGCTTACTTTTCATCGGTTGCGACGAGGCAACCTCACTGCGGGAGCTTTAGCTCCTCAGTCATTCAGTGGGGATTATATTCCTCGCTGAATGAACGAATATTCCCCCTCGCCTAAGAGTAGGGGAACATTGGTGAATAGGTTATAAAACAACCTTTACTTTTTTGTTAATATCCAGAGTGTTTTCAGTTACAATACAGTCAAGTGCAATTATTTTTACTCCGGCTTTTTCAGCAATCCTCAAAGATTCTGCAAATTCAGGTTGAGTTTCTTTATTGGGAGTAAAGTAATCTACATCAGACATTTGTACTACAAATACCACATAAGCATCATAGCCTTGTTCCTTTGCGTAAATCAACTCATATATATGTTTAAGACCTCGTTCAGTTGGTGCATCGGGAAATAGTACTACATTATTTTTTTCCAGCGTTACGCCCTTAACCTCTATAAAAATTTTGCGGTTTTCTGTTTCTGCATAAAAGTCAAATCTGCTGTTGTTAAATTTGCACTCAGGCTTTAAAAAAGTAATATTATCAAACATTCTACCTGCCTCTAAATATTCCTTAAAAACCTTGTTAGGAGCCTGACTATCCATATTTACAAGTCGTTTTCCTTTATAAACAGAAACTAAATCGTATAGTGTTTTTCTTCCGGGATTACTGCTTTTTTCAAGGAATACACATACGTTGTCAGTAAGCAGTTCTCTGCATCTGCCAGTATTTTTAACGTGTACTAACTGAATTTTTCCTCTTATTTCAACATTTGCTATAAAACGGTTAGGACGATTTATAAACCGCCCCTTGTGTATATCATTATATTTCATCTTTTTATTCCTTACATTAATTTTATAAGTTATTTTAACATACAGCAAATATAATTTCAATTGTGT